>JANNDV010000057.1:0-21262 GCA_031387975.1 Acaryochloridaceae cyanobacterium OTE_75_metabat_521
TAAAGCCTACCGTGGCTATGATCGCATCACGGGGTGACATTTCACCGTGTACCCCGGACAGAAACGGCTGATCGTCAACTTGCGTCGATGCGATCAGAGGCTGGTTTGCTCTCTTCGTCCGCTATCGGCTGATCAATTCTCTGTACTAACACTACCCGGGTTTGCGATCTGCGCCAATACATATTGCGACCAGCGTTAGCAATGTATCTCCAACGCCACAACGCGGATATGGCCGCCGAGATCCCGACCAAATCGCGGCGGCGCTGCTAAATGCTGCGCAAACAGTGCCGCGACGTCCTCGCCCTGTCCTGCGCCGACCTCGAATATCACCGTGGTATTGCGCGCCAACCCAATGACGTCGCTATATATTTCTCGATAAATTGCGAGGCCGTCGGGCCCAGTTCATCGCGTTCTCGGTACCCGTAAGTCTTTTTTTTCGACTCAATCCAATCTTTCGAAGGGCATCACTGATGTTTTGCTGACTCACGTTGTCTCCCCATAGTTTGGCCATTTGCATCTGAGTCTTATCTCCATACTGTTTTGCAAATTCACGAAACCGCTCCCAGTCTGTGATTTTATGGCAGCAGCCTTGTTGATAATGGGTGATAGCTTGACAGTGACCAACTTCTTGTTTGCGTTTAAGCCAGAGGTCTAGGGTATTTCGACTGATGTTAAACATTCGACTGATATTGGTTTTCCCTTCTCCTCGTTCTACTGCGGCGATTACTTTTTGGCGTAGGTCTTGACTATAGGGGGATGACATCGGGGGTTCTAATTCTACTTTCGTTTCTATCAGAATACGTCCTATGACAGCCTCGTAGGGCTATACCTGAAACCATCACGGCTTTTCGGGTTATTTCGCACCCAGTCAGAGTGCGGAATAGCGGTTTTTCGCTTTTCGAACATAGATGGGTTAAACCAGGCAATGAGTTAGATGGTTTGTGGGTTCTAGAAATGGCGCAACCCATTTCTAGAACCCACAAACCAAGGACTACAGTGAGATCTGCGTAATGGATAGCCTTGCAGAGGCTGTACATTTCCCTTGCATTAAGCTAAGGAGCATCATATTTTGACGCATTCACTTCAGAGATGGCTTGAACAGTGACTATAGCCATTGCACTTGCACCCCTTTTTTAGAGGATGTCTGATAAGTATTAAGCACTCTGCATTCGCCCCCTAAATCCCCCATTCTGGGGGACTTTGATGACTCAGCCCCCTCAATCCATGCCACTTTCCTCAAGTCGGGGAACCCGCCCACGGAAGTGGCTTCCCATTCCGAGGGACTTTGAAAAGGGAAGATCATGGATGAGGATGGGTAAACTCTAATCATTAATCATTAGTCTTGCTCCATTAACCGCATGGATTCTCACCATATTCGGGGCACCACTCCCAGTATTATTGCTGCGGCTCGACAACTTCGACAGCATCTCACTCCGGCCGAAAAGACCTTATGGGAAGCCTTGAGAAAACGCCAGCTCAACGGCTTAAAGTTTCGCTGCCAGCATCCGGTTGAGTCCTTTATCGTCGATTTTTATTTTCCTCAGCACCGACTCATTATTGAAGTGGATGGCGACGTTCATGATCAGCAAGTCGAGTATGTTGCTGCCCGAACGGAAAGCTTGAATCACTTGGGTTATCGAATGATGCGATTTCGCAACCGAGAAGTCATCTCAAATCTAGGCCAAGTTCTTCAGCAAATTGCTGAGGTGGTCGAGTCCTAAGTTCTGCCGCTCAAAGTCCCCCAGAATGGCAGGGCTGGTTTATTCGCCAGAGAAAAATGAGAATAGAGAGAACGTTATGGTTTGAACATCCGATGAACCTGATCGAACATCTCCAGCAAGTCCCAGATTTTCGTACCCAGCCTCGCTATCCACTGTGGGTGATTCTGGTTCTAATCATCATGGGCACAATGAGCGGCTGTACTGGATATCGAGCATTAGAAGACTTTGTCAAGCGCCACCAAAAGGATTTGTTGGAGGTGATGGATCTCCCCCACTCCCGTTTGCCCTCCTACTCAACGCTGCGTAAAGCGATGATTCGGGTAAACTTTGAATCCTTCACCCAAGCCTTTAACTGTTGGGCATCAGAGACTTTTCCCGTCTCAGTACAGGAGCAAATTCCAGTGGATGGCAAAAGCATCAAAGCGACAGTGCAAGATTACGATACATCCCATCAAGATTTCATCAGTACCGTATCGGCCTTTAGTACAGAACAAGGCGTAGTGGTGGCCTTGCAATCAATGCACAATCGCGGCGGGAGTGAGATCGTCACGGTTCAGACACTGCTGGAAACCTTAAACCTCAAGGGAGTGTGCTTCAGCATGGATGCTCTGCACACTCAAAAAAAACGGTTGAGCAGATTATCGACAGTGGCAATGATTACCTAATTGCAGTGAAAGCGAATCAGCCCAATCTCTTCAATGAAATCGCCCATCAGTTTGAGCAGGCTCCGGTGATCAGCGTTCACTCCGAAGATGAAAAAACCAGAGATCGCCAAACCAACCGAACCGTCATGGTCATAGACACCGTTGAGGGCATCGACTCAGACTGGATTGGTGTGCAGCGTTTCATCCGAGTGCAACGGTCTGGCACAAGAGCCAATAAGCCCTATGAGGAAACGGTGTTTTATATGAGTTCCCTTTGTTTAGATGCGGCGGGATTTGCCCAACGGATTCGAGCGCATTGGCACATTGAGAATCGTCTGCATTGGCCTAAAGATGTTGTCCTTAAAGAGGATACTTCTCCCTTGTGCGATGGGTATGCCCCCGTTAACTTCTCGATTGTGCGAACGATCTCAATGAATTTATTTCGACATAATGGCTTTGCTTCCATCACTAAAGGACTCAGACAGCTTGCTCATGATGTGCATCGTCTATTTTTCTTTTTCCAATAAATCAGCCCTGGGTGTTAGGGGGGCCTTTGGGCTGGGGTGCCAATGTGGTTCGTGGTCTACTATTGGGTGGTTCGGTGCTGGGGACTGCAACGGCGGCCTATGAATTTCCACAGCTACAGGTGATGGATTTGGCGGCAAAAGCTGGACAGGCAGGTGGGGAGAAGCTGACCCATCAGACGCCAGAGGAGGCACGAATGAATTTGGCAATAGGCTATGCCAATTTGGCAATAGCGGGGCTAGATTTAGGGTTGACGCCTGGATTAATTGGAAAATGGCGCGGATCCCAGAAGCGGTAAAGTCTGCGGCAAATAATTTAGGCTAGGCTGAAGAATGAACCCCAAAAATAAACTGTAGGGGTGTCGGGTTTCGTTATTTCTCAAACCAACCTATTTTTCAGATAGGTCATTCAGAGTAGCCACGTTCGATCTGAGGAATTTTACGCCAGGGTTACTATTTATTATTTTCATGACACTGGACTTTCGCAATACCAATACGCTGTGGGCCTCTGTCTTAGCCGAAACCTTGGCGCGATTGGGCTTACAGACCGCCATCATTTGCCCTGGCTCTCGCTCAGCGCCCCTCACCGTCGCCTTTGCCCAGCACCCAGACCTCGAAGCCATCCCGATTTTAGATGAGCGCTCCGCCGCATTTTTTGCCCTTGGCCTTGCGCGTCGCACGGGTGTGTCTGTGGCCTTAATTTGCACCTCCGGTACCGCAGGGGCTAACTTCTACCCCGCCATCATTGAGGCATTTGAAAGCCATGTACCGCTGCTCATTTTGACAGCCGATCGCCCACCAGAACTTCGCCATTGCCACGCAGGTCAAGCCATTAACCAGGTAAACCTGTACGGTACCTATACGAACTGGTACACAGAACTGGCACTTCCTGAACCGAACCTCTCAATGCTGGCCTATCTACGCCAGACCGTTGTGCAGGGGTGGAGTCGTGCGATCAACCCCACCCCTGGCCCCGTTCACCTCAACATTCCCCTCCGAGAGCCATTAGCGCCCATCGCAGACCCAGCCTTAGAACACATTTCAACGCACTTTAATGCCGCGCAGTTTTTTCAGATGGTGCAGCCGAGTGCAGTCCCGGCCTATAGTGCCAAACCAACAGTACCCCTTCAAACTTGGATGGCCTGCGATCGCGGCTTAATCATTGCAGGGCCAGCCATGCCCCGTAATGCGGTGGCGTACTGTAAGGCGATCGCCCAGCTTTCTCAAGCCCTAGGGTGGCCTGTTTTGGCAGAGGGTCTGTCACCACTACGCAACTATGCAGACCTAAACCCCTACCTTATTTCAACCTACGATATTGCCCTGCGCAATTGTGATCTTGCGACTAAACTTCAGCCAGAGCAGGTGATTCGGCTGGGGGAATTGCCCACCAGCAAAACCCTCAGACTATGGCTCCAAGATCTATCCATTCCGCAATGGATTATTGAGCCTTCCGATCAAAATGTAGACCCGCTCCATAGCCCTAGCATTCACATTAGAGCCACCGTTGAAGCCGTGGCAGAATGCTTGAGAGATGAGGGGGACCCAGTCCAGTCCACAAATGAGTATTTAAAGGATTGGCTGACCGTAGAAACCAAAATTCGAGCAGATCTTGATCGCACCTTAAAATCCACTCAGCCTCTGCGCGAAAGTAAAGTCGCGTGGCTGCTGTCGCAGACCCTACCCATTGGGACACCCTTGTTTATTGCCAACAGCATGCCCGTGCGAGATGTCGAGCTATTCTGGCAGCCTGGAATGCGCAAAATTCAGCCCTACTTTAATCGAGGTGCAAACGGTATTGACGGCACGCTCTCTAGCGCATTAGGGATGGCGCACTGCTACCAGAGCAGCGTTTTACTGACGGGAGATTTATCTCTGCTCCATGACACCAACGGTTTTTTGATCCTGCCACAGTGGCAAGGCAGCCTTACGATTGTGCTGATTAATAACGCAGGGGGCGGCATTTTTGGCATGTTGCCCATCGCCAATTTTGAGCCACCCTTTGAAGCGTTTTTTGCAACGCCTCAACAGGCCGACTTTGCAAAGCTCTGCGCGACATATCAAGTGGAGCATGTCTTGATTCAAGACTGGGACACGTTAGAGGCACAGCTCAATCCATTGCCAGAGCAAGGCATTAGAGTGCTGGAGGTGAAATGCAATCGCACCCTAGATGCCCAGTGGCGCAAAGAAACCCTGCATAAACTTTCGGTTGAACCCTTCTAGAGTGCTGAATCATGAAAAAGCAGCGCTAAACCCTTGACAGTCGCTGACGGTAGCTTAACTATGGTGAAAGTGGGGGTGAGTATAGATTATCCATACTCATTAAGTTCAGAGATTTTATAGGAATTCTTATGAGTGTAAGTCAGCACCTTCGGCGACGTTCCGCTCGTCCGCTCCATATCACCCTGTTGGTTTTGGCGTTAGGCGCAGTGTCTGGTCTGCCTGCCGTGGCACAGCTTCAGCCCTTACCTGCTCCCAACATTAAAGAATTACCGTCGTCAGAGGTTCCTGCTGCACTCCCTCCCTCTACCACCAAAACCACCACCACAAAACCCACTGCGCCAACGCCATCAGCCGCGCCTTCTACTGCCGCACCTTCTACGTCAGAAGCACCTACGCCCAGTAAACCAAGCGTTGTTCCCCCTCAAAAGCCAGCCGTCAAGCCATCGGAACCATCGGTCACAACCCAGCCCCCCAAAACGTTAACGCCACCGACCGTCGCCGCGCCACCTACCCCCAAGAGCACAGTTCCAACCAAGACAGCGCAGCCTACTCCCAAAAAAGAGGATGCCGATTCAGTTTCGCCAAAGGCTGTGCAAACGGCTCCTAAGCCGACAGTCCCTGCGGCCAAAACTGAACCAGACAAAGGTAAAACCGCTCCAGCTGTTAAAACAGCGCAGCCAGACCCCAAAAAGCCCGATGCTGCACCCGCAAAGCCCAAAGCGGCTGAAGTAAAGCCCCCTAAAGGTTCACCTGCGGTTAAAACGGCGCAGCCAGAACCCAAAAAGCCCGATGCGGCTGCACCCGCAAAGCCTAAGGCGGTTCCAACCAAGCCTGCTCCCGCGACAGTGGCGGCTCCGCCTTCTAAAAAACCCACTGCCGCCAGCACCACGGGCAAAACAGCCCCCAACATTAACTGGGCTGCACGGCGTGAGGCCAATGCGCTGATGGAGCAGGCCAATGCGAAGTATACAAAGCAAGACTATAAGGGTGCGATCGCCATTTATGGCATCGCCACAACCAAAGACCCTCAGTACGCCATTCCCTTTGTGAACCGTGGGAATGCTCAGATTGGCCTGGGCAACCTCCAAAGTGCGATCGCCGACTACACCCAAGCCATCACCCTCGACGCAGCCACTCCAGAACCCTACCTCCGACGCGGCATGCTTTATACAGCGCAGCGAAAGTATCCAGAGGCACTGGTAGACCTTAACCGCGTGGTGCAGCTTGATGCAAAATCTAGCGAGGGCTACCTCGCAAGAGGGCAGCTCTACATTCGCCAAGAAAACTACACCGCTGCTCAACAAGAATTTTCTAAAGCGCTTGCCCTCAAGCCGACGGCCGCCGCCTACTTAGGGCGAGGGGTCGCGATCGCCGCCCAAGGCAAAGATGCCGTAGCAGTTGCAGACTTTACCCAGGCTATACAGCTTGAGCCAAGCGCCTCAGAGGCATTCTATCGACGCGGCCTTGCCCAGGGCAAAACGGGGAATGTAGCAGCGGCGATCGCCGACCTCACCCAGGCCATCCAGCTCAATGCTGGGTTCACCAGTGCCTACCTCAACCGAGGTTTATTCCACTTCTCGCAAAAAGCCTATGGCGAGGCGATCGCCGACTACACCCAGGCACTTCGACTCAGCCCTAAAGACGCCTCGGCCTACCTTGCCCGAGGCGTTGCCCACAGTGAACAGGGCGACAAAACAGCGGCGATCGCCGACTATACCCAGGCCATTAAAATTGATCCAAAGCTGACTGGAGCTTACGTCAACCGTGCTAACCTACTGAGTGCTAAGGCACAAACAGAGGCACTAGCCGACTACAGCCGTGCCCTAGCGTTAGAACCCAATAACGGCGTTGTGTATAATAACCGCGCACTTTTGTATGCGGCACAGGGGAACTCAAATGCAGCCCTAGCCGACTATCGGAAAGCGGCTGAACTGTACCAGCAGCAGGGCAAAACCCAAGACTACAATCGTTTACAGCCAGAAATTACGCGGCTTCAGGCTTCGGCTCGTCCCGCACCGGAGGTCAAACCGAGTCCGTAGTGCAGTTTATTTCGCCCTAAAGAAAGGGAATATTAGGGTATGTATACCCAATCGCCATTCGCAGGTGCTGGTAAGACAAGGGCACAAAAGGGCACAGATGGCTTATTCTAACGTTCCCGTTTATGACATTATCCTGGTTGGCGACGACCAGGCAGACAGCGTCACGGTAAAAATTGGGAGCGATGAATATATTCTAGAATCAGCCGAAGATCAGGGGGTGAAACTGCCTTCGTCTTGCAACGCAGGAAAATGCATTACCTGCGTGAGCAGGCTATTGGAGGGTAAAGTCGATCAAGATCACGTTTTTCTGAAACCCGCAGAAATGGCAGCAGGCTTTATTTTGACCTGTAAGTCTTACCCACGTTCAAATTGCGTTATCTTGACCCATCAAGAAGATGTGCTGCTCGACGGAGAGTGGTAGTCGGGTTTAGATCAAATTTCTCAGCTAAAACTTATCTAGCCATTAGCGCTGCATCATCCTGAAGTTCACAAATTCGTTTAAAACTGTAAAGAAGGGTCACACTATCTTGAGCTAAGGCTAAACCATGCGGTTGTCTCCCTCGGTTCAAATTCAAACCATCTCTCGTAGACTGGTGAAGAAATTGGCACAACCGCGATCGCTTCAGCTTACGCTTACCCTTCGCATTGCCGCTATCATCACCGTTGGTCTTAGCACCGTCACCCTTTGGACCTGCTGGAAAACCCAAGATATTCTGACCGCCAGCCATAAACAGGCGCTCCAAGAAACTTCAAAACGAATTCAAGAAGATGTCGCGCTATATCGGGAGATGTTTTCCCTAGAGGAAAGTATCCAAAAGGCTCTCAAAAACCGCGCGGCGAATAACCTCTGGATTGGCGTTAAGCGCCGCGATGAGAAGCTTGTGGTTAAAGAACCCCTAGATGCTCAAAAACCTCAGCTCGATGCACTGGTGTTTCAAAAATTAGTGAATCAGCTTGCCATCAGCAGCATTCCTAACAGCTACCAGGTGCAGGGGTATGACTTTATTGCTTGCTCCAGTCCGCTGATGGTGCGCCAGATGCCTGTTGGGACGCTGTATTTAATCCATGATCTCACTGAAGACCAGACTAAATTTGATCAGCTCACCCATAGCCTCATTGGGGCAAACCTCACGGCACTCATCTTACTCATTCTGCTCGTCGCCTACGAAGCCCGACGGCTGCTGCTGCCCCTGCGACAAGTCAGCCAAATGACTCAGGCTATTTCGGTCGAAGATTTAGGAGAACAGCTCATTACGGTGCCTCGCGCGCCTCAAGAAGTGCAGGAGCTGGTCAACACCTTTAATATGCTGCTGCATCGGCTCTCTCAGGCTTGGCAACAGCAGCGTGCGGCGGCTGAGCAACAGCGCCAGTTTGTGAGTAATGTTTCCCATGAACTTCGCACCCCCCTCACCATCGTGCGGGGCTATTTAGATAGCCTGCGACGACGGGGGCAAAACCTGAGCGATTCTCAACAAGAAGCCCTCGGTATTGCTTCCTCTGAGACCGACCACACCATCAGAATTCTCAAAGATTTGCTAGATTTGGCGCGCGCCGATGATGGCTACATGACCTATCAGCCAGAGCTATTTGTGCTCAACGACATCGTGGCAGATGTGATTAAGCTAGTGGAGCAGGTTAATCATCATACGGTGACACTAGACGCATCGGAACTGGTTCCGGTCTATGCCGATCCGCATCGTCTCAAGCAGGTCCTGATCAATTTGGTCGAAAATTCTATTAAGTATGCGAGTCCAGATTCCCCGATTACCATTCGGCTCGAACAACAGCAGCCCTACGCCCTCATTCATGTCTGCGATCGCGGCCCAGGCATTACCCTTAAACACCAATCCCGCATTTTTGAGCGATTCTACCGCGTAGATGAATCTCGTAATCGGAGCGGAGGCACCGGACTGGGTTTAGCGCTGGTTAAAACCTTTGTCGAAGGGATGGGTGGAACCATAACTGTACAATCAACACCAAACGAGGGCAGCACCTTCACCGTCTCGCTGCCGACAACACCGATGAGTGTCAACGTCGGTTCGCTTAAAAACAGCCAAAAAAGAGAAAAATTTGAGTAAATCTTGATATTGCTTAAGCTAAGTTAACATTCCGTGAGGGGTTTGGTGCAGGTCTTTTAAAGACTGCGCCATAATGTCCATGAAACCTAGCAAGTCTACAGCCAAAATCTGTAAGAGAGGCTACAATCGTTTACGTCACGGGTAAAGATAGTTACTGCTTTACTTTATGACTATTTTTTACGTAGATGGTGAACACCCTCTAAACCCATTAAATTGTTTAGAGAGCGTCACTTCACATCTGCCCTACTTTTTAGATCATTCGGCTTAATCCAAAGTAGAGCCACCTTTTCTGTCCATATAAACTTCTCCTTTTCACTTACCAGGGAGTATGAGGAATTCGGCATGACCAAAGCTAGCACTGTATTAGAATCTGTCCAGGCACCCCCAAGCGAACTCGAAACGTTGCTTTTGGGCGAAGCTGCGGAGGACGATGCCGAAGATGAAGATTTTCAGCCTGATGATGCCGATACAGAAGATGACGAAAAGGCTGAAAAAACAAAGGGTGCTGCCCGTAAGCGCGGTGTTGCTAAGAAAAAGCACTATACAGAAGATTCTATTCGGCTCTATCTCCAAGAAATTGGTCGAATTCGCCTCCTTCGTGCCGATGAAGAAATTGAGCTAGCCCGTAAAATTGCAGACCTGCTGGCGCTAGAGCGCGTTTATGATGATCTCGTTGAGAAGCTAGACCGCGAACCCCTAGATGCAGAATGGGGCGAAGCCGTTGGGATGGAACTCAATCCGTTCCGTCACCGTCTTCACATTGGCCGACGCGCGAAAGACAAAATGGTGCAGTCTAACCTAAGACTCGTAGTGTCTATCGCGAAGAAGTACATGAACCGAGGTCTATCTTTCCAAGATCTCATTCAAGAAGGCAGCCTAGGTCTAATTCGTGCCGCCGAAAAGTTTGACCACGAGAAAGGCTACAAGTTTTCGACCTACGCCACCTGGTGGATTCGTCAGGCCATTACGCGGGCGATCGCCGATCAGTCGCGCACCATTCGGCTTCCGGTTCACCTTTACGAAACCATCTCTCGCATCAAAAAGACAACCAAGCTGCTGTCTCAAGAAATGGGACGTAAACCCACCGAAGAAGAAATCGCTACCCGCATGGAGATGACGATTGAAAAGCTGCGGTTTATTGCGAAATCAGCTCAGCTTCCGATCTCCCTGGAAACCCCCATCGGGAAAGAAGAGGATTCACGCCTGGGTGACTTCATTGAATCGGATGGTGAAACCCCTGAAGATCAGGTCTCTAAAAATCTGCTGCGCGAAGACTTAGAGAGCGTTTTAGACACCCTCAGCCCCCGCGAACGGGATGTTCTAAAGCTGCGTTATGGCCTGGATGATGGTCGAATGAAAACTTTAGAAGAAATTGGGCAAATCTTTAACGTGACCCGTGAGCGCATCCGTCAAATTGAGGCTAAAGCCCTGCGTAAATTGCGCCACCCTAATCGCAATAGCGTGCTCAAAGAATATATTCGTTAAGCTGTAGCCTCGCTCAAAATTACGAGTTTCTAATTAAAAACCCTCAAAAAGCTTTTGAGGGTTTTTAATTAAATTTTATTAAATTTGCGGAAAAACTCGTGTTCAAAATGCTGGATGAGGATGTGATTTAGACAAGCACGTTAAAACTGTAGAGATAAATGATGAGCCTGTGTCTAAAATTAATCCGAGCCGTAGGGTAAATTTGGTCAGCAAAAGCCTAAATGATAAACAGTCTATTAACAAAGGGAAGCAAGTCCCATCCAAACAGGATAAAAATGTGAGGTAAAACAACCACAGCGACAGACCGAGGAAAACCCCTTAATCGTTTCAATCGGGCGCTCAAAGTCAGTCTCTATGAACATCTTTCTATCCCAACGTCTCATTGAGCCATCCACCCATTTAATAGGCGGGGCTTCTTTCTTCTGCTAACTCACGAATGAGAGGCAGACGACCAGAAATATAGGTATTGAGATGCTGGGCTTCTTCAGTATTCAAAACGGCTTGTCGCTGGAACTGTCCAATCAGCCACCCTACAAGGGTTGCGTCATCTAGGTTCAGGAGCGTGGTGGTCTGTGTATCTTCAATGAAAGCCCAGAACTGGTGAAGGATGGTTGGAGGCATAGGGAACACTCTTAAGGTTTTCTTTATGTTTCAATCATACTTAATCTATATCTATGCCAGAGAGTCCTGGGCAAAGATGCAACAAAAGTTACAAAAAGCTTAAGGTTCTCTACTTTGGCTGATTCGCTTCTATTCAAATTGACTAGATTCTCCCTTGTCTTCCCTTGGAGATGACGGTCTGTATCATTCAGCCCAAGCAGAATCGGCGGTTGAGTTTTTTCAACGACGGGCCAAAGCTTCTGTAAGGTGATTGAGTCTATAACCAAAGCCTTACCGTAAAGGGTTGTAACAACCGTACTGATTAGAATGTGCCCTGCTGATTTGGAAACTGCACGTTTCTTTACGAAGCAAAACAAACCAGAAACAAGCGGCCAGAAACAAACAGCCAGAAACAAATGGGGATTTTAACGGTATTAACTTGCTGTAACGGCGCTATGTCTATTTAACTGCTGTTTTAGTTTGATCGAACAATGGAATGTTTTGTTAAGATGCCTACAGATTCTATGAGCGATTCAGTATGCTGCTCACCGATCAACTGCTGCTTAATTTTCAGCGATGTCATCGACAAGCATTTCTTGAGATGTATGGCGAAAGAAGCGTTCGCGGTCAGGTGAATGATTTTTTGCTGAAGCTGGGGCAAGACAAGCAGCGATTTCAAGACAGCCTCACGTTTGACCAGACCATTACTCAGCCGGAGTATCCCTACCACAACTGGGAAGCTGGGGGCATTGCAACGGTAAACCTCATGCGCCAAGGTGTGCCAGTTATCCGTAAGGGCGTTCTCATAAGTCCTAGGACAGACCAATATAGCTTTGTGAGCATCCCAGATTTGTTAATACGCAGGTCTGGGGTTTCTGTATTTGGGGATTGGCTCTATGTGCCTGTAGACGTAAAGCTGAGCAAGCGCCCTAAGCTGGAATATCAAATCTTGAGTGCCTTTGGTGCCGACGTATTGGCAGCCGTTCAGCAGGTACAGCCTGAGGTGGCTTGGCTGTATCTCAAAGATAAGGGTTGGTATGCCATTGATTTGCTCAAAGTCATGCCTCAAATGGAGGCATTGCGCGATGAACTATTGCAAACGCTGCTCTATGAGCAGGAGCCAGAAGTGTTTATTGCGCGCAATCGGTGCAGCATGTGCGTTTGGTTCGACCACTGCTATGCGATCGCCCAGTCTCAAAATCACCTTTCGCTCTTACCGGGTGTTACGCCCACGCGCTATCCGGTATTACAAGCGCAAAATCTCGCCACAGCCAAAATTTTGGCCGAAACTGACCCGATTCACCTTCATGCTAAAACGGGCTTAGGTCATGAAATTTCTAGTAAGCTCGTATCTCAGGCACAGGCTTTTGTGTATCAGCAGCCCGTACTGTTAAGCAGCGCAAGAGCCTTTAACGATTTTGATGCGCTGCCCACCGCCGCCGTTGAGCTGTACTTTGATATTGAAGCAGAGCCAGGGCTTGATTTGGTCTATCTTCATGGCGTTTTCGTGGTAGACCGTCAGCATAACCACCAGCAGTTTTATCCGTTCTTAGCCAAACAGCCTAATGAAGAAAAGCAGGCTTGGCAAGACTTGGTAGCTTTATTTCAGCGTTACCCTGAGGCCCCTATTTTTCACTTTTGTGCCTACGAAGTCCAAACCGTCACGCGATTGGCACGGCTCTATGGCGCACCCGATGGCTTTATCCAGTCGATGCAGCCGCGCTTTTTTGACCTTCATGAATGGGTGACTCGCACAGCGGTCTTGCCCATCGAAAGCTATACCCTTAAACTGATTGCCCGATGGCTCGGGTTTGAATGGCGCAACACTGCCGCGAATGGCGCTCAGGCCATCTGCTGGTACAGTGAATGGCTGGAGACGGGCAATGAAGCCCTCTTAAACGACATTGTGATGTACAACGAAGATGACTGCCGCGCCACCTACCATGTCAAAGAATGGCTGACTGAATTTCTGGGGCAGCAGGCTCAATTAGATCTGCGACCCATTGCCAGCGGCTTTTAGACGTTTGTATCGCTTATCTGAATCACCAGACCTCTTGCACAAATATTACCCTCACCCTCCACCCCAGCCCCTCTCCCAGAACGGGCGAGGGGAGCCGGAATTAGCCCTTCTCCCCTCGTGGGAGAAGGGTGGGGATGAGGGGGATAAGATTGATGTGCGAAGTCTACTATAGAATCAACGAGCAGAAAGGTTTATCAATAGAGATTCATGGGTGCAGGACTGCATAATATTCGCATTGTTTTGGTGGAGCCTGCCGGACCGCTCAATATTGGCTCCGTGGCTCGCGTGATGAAAAATATGGGGTTGCGGCACCTCGTTTTAGTGAACCCTCACTGCGACCCGTTGGGCGCTGAAGCACGGCAGATGGCGGTTCATGCGGCAGATCTCTTAGCGGCTGCTCAACAGGTTGCGACGCTGCCGTTGGCGCTAGAAGGGTGCTTTAGGGCGATCGCCACCACTGCTAGACCCCGCGATGTTGTGCCAACGGTTCCCCTAGAGCCGCCGCGACAGACCCTCCCCTGGCTTCTAGACCTACCATCAGCCCTGATCTTTGGCCCAGAAGATCGAGGATTGTCTAATGCCGAGCTAAACTACGCCCAGCGGTTTGTGAGCATTCCAAGTTCAGCGGAGTATGCGTCGCTAAACTTGGCGCAGGCGGTTGCGGTGTGCTGCTACGAGCTGTACCAAAGTGTCCAAGCCCCCTGTGATTCGCCGCCGCTGCGATCGTCTGTGGTGCCAGACGACGAACTCGATCTTGCGCCCATGGATGTCATTGATCAGTCTGTAGAGCATCTAGAGAAAGTCTTACTCAATATTGGCTACCTTCACCCTCATACCGTGGCTAGCCGGATGCAGAAATTTCGGCAAATGGCCCTGCGATCGCAGCTTTCTCGTCCAGAAGTAGCCATGCTGCGGGGCATCTTGCGCCAAGTTGAGTGGGCGGCTGGTCAAAAAACTGCGCCAGAACTCGGAAAAACCGACTGAACAAAAGCTACCATGGGGGTGACAAACCCGTCATGCCCTTTACCATCACTTTTCGCAGTAACCATAGGTTTAAATGACTCGGAGCAAACTGTCTGATCTCGAAAAGCAAGAAATTGTCTCCTGCTTCGAGCAACAACAGGATACTATCCTGGGTTTAGCAGAGCGCTATCAGGTAAGTTCCTCGACCATCCGGCGCTTACTGAAGCAGACTGCTGCCTCAGAACCTTCTGCTGTAGAGGAGACGGTAGAGGAAAACCCCATTGCTGAGCTTTCTCCCCTGCCGGAGGTGGTTCTAGAGTCGGCAGCCCCAGAAAAGCCTGTCCCAGAAAAAATCACCCCAGAAAAAACAGCTCCAGAAAAGGTCATTGTCTTAGATAAAAAACCTAAACTCATTCTTAAGCCCTCCATTCCGGTTGCGCCAGCACAGTTACCACCAGACACAGTAGAGCCTTCATCTGCTTCTGTTGTAAGCGAAGCCGTCACCGAAATAGTTGCAGCCGCCCCTCGCTCGATTGCGCCCCCCACCCTGCGACCCGTCCGAGAAGAGCTTCAAGAGCATCAGGATATGATCGGCAGTCATCGCTGGAGCAGTAATTCTCTAGAAGACAATTTAAATAAGATTGCCGCACTTCGTGCCCAAGAGGCTTCTGGAGATCGAGTTGAGGCTAGCGTTAATGTCGCCGCTGCCCCGCCGCTGCTTCGCGCAGTTACGCCACCCCAAGATGAAATGAGCGCCATCTTAGAAGATTTGGGGCCTAGCTTAACGTCTTCGTTTGCGATCGCCGCCCCTACGTCTGACGAGGATGACAACGACGACGATGACGATAGCGATGAATTTGACGAAGACGACTATGGTTCTGAGGACGATGACTTAGAAGACTTTGGCGCAACCGACTCAGCCATACAGATTCAGTCGGAAGTGCTGCTAGAGGTGATGCCCTTTGCCCAGGCGGTATTGCCCAAAATTTGCTACATCGTGGTAGACCGCACCGCTGAACTTGTCACTCGACCGCTTAAAGATTTTGGAGAGCTAGGCCAAATTCCAGATGATGAAGGTCAGTCTTGTACACTCCCCGTCTTTGACAATCACCGGATTGCCCGTCGCTTCTCCCATCGCACCCAGCGAATTATTAAAGTCCCCAATGGAAATATGTTGAGGTCTGCCTGTACACAGCTCTCTGCAAAAGGGATTACGCGGCTGCTGATTAATGGTCAGATCTATGCGCTGTAGTCAAACCATACTCTGAAAAATTCGGAGTATAGATAGAGCACAAACTAAAACGGGTAAACTATGATTGCTGGATGCTTTATCTATGGTTTTTGCTTTGGCTGAGCCTTCGTACGACTCATTCTCCGTATTGTTAGAGATTAATAAGCGCCTATGAAAGCCATGATTTTAGCGGCGGGGAAGGGGACTCGCGTTCGTCCCATCACCTATACAACCCCCAAGCCGATGATCCCAATTCTTCAAAAACCCGTGATGGAGTTTTTGGTGGAGTTACTGAGGAATCATGGGTTTGATCAGATTATGGTCAATGTTAGCCATTTGGCTGAGGAAATCGAAAACTATTTCCGAGATGGACAGCGCTTTGGTGTAGAGATTGCCTACTCCTTTGAAGGCCGAATTGAGAACGGGCAGCTTGTGGGGGATGCTATTGGGTCAGCCGGCGGGATGCGTCGGATTCAGGACTTTTCACCCTTTTTTGACGATACGTTTGTCGTGCTATGCGGGGATGCCCTGATTGACTTAGACCTCACGGCAGCACTGAAATGGCACCGCGAAAAAGGGGCGATCGCCACGGTCGTCATGAAGACCGTAGACCCCAGCGAAGTCTCCAGCTATGGCGTAGTCGTCACCGACGATGAAGGTCGAATTCAGGCATTCCAAGAAAAGCCGACCGTAGAAGAGGCGCTGAGCAACAACATTAATACTGGGATTTACATTTTTGAACCAGAGGTGCTCGACTACATCCCCTCTGACTGTATGTTCGACATCGGCAGCGATCTGTTTCCTAAGCTCGTTGAAATGGGGGCACCCTTTTACGCCATTCCGATGGAGTTTCAGTGGGTAGATATTGGTCGGGTGCCTGACTACTGGCACGCTATCCGCAGCGTACTATTGGGTGAAGTGAAGAATGTCTCTATTCCGGGTCGAGAGGTAGCTCCTGGTATCTATACAGGCTTAAACGTCTCGGTCAATTGGGACAAGGTAGATATCCAAGGCCCTGTCTATATTGGTGGAATGACTCGCATTGAAGATGGGGCGAAGATTATTGGCCCTTCTATGATTGGGCCTAACTGCTACATCTGCGGTGGCGCAACGGTCGACAACAGCGTCATTTTTGAGTATTCCCGACTGGGTGCCAATGTGCGACTGGTCGATAAGCTGGTGTTTGGACGCTATTGCGTAGACAAAACAGGCGCTGCCATTGACGTTCGTGCTGCTGCGCTAGACTGGCTTATTACAGATGCACGCCAAGATGGGTGGAATAGTTTAGACGTTCCCCTCGAAGAGATGGCAGAACTAATTGAAAGTTCCGCCGTTTAAGACAGGTGATTGTAGAGCCAGTTCATGACTTTGGCTAGTCTGGGAGTGCTGTACCTGTGGTGGGGTCGCTAATGAATAGACCAAGGGTGAGCGATCGCATCACCTCATCCCACACAGGTATTAGTTTTTCGGCTTCGTCAACCCAAAAGTCGAAGGTAATCAAGCACTGCACGTTAGAGCCTAGACCCACGCAAATCCGTGAGAATGCCTCTCGGTGCTCTTCAGGATCCATAAACTTAATTTCAATCCAAACAATGTGGGCTGTTTGTCGCTTGAGCGTAACTACTTCCCCCACTTCAATTAAGTCGCGCTCATCGTCTTGTGCAATTTTTTTGAGCGTGCTTTTGAGGGGAAATAGTTTCCAGTCAGAGGGTGGCAGCAGATTAAAGGAAACCTCAAGGCGGCAGTTGTCGTTGGGTGGAGACGCGTCTAAAAATCGGAAAGATTTATCGTCTGGCTCAAACACCCAATCTTGCGGCACATCAAAGCGCACTGCGCCACGGCCTGCCACAAAGACTTTGTAGCCCGGATTAGAGTGCCACCGATGATTGGGGCTAAGTTCGAGGGTTTCTTTGATCCACTTCAGACCATTGCTGCTTTTTTTACGCTTTGCCATGGAACCTTAGATTGCGCACTCTGCTGTTTCCACCTAATATCGTAAAGCATTTGTCGTAAAGCATTTATCAGTGTCAGGAACTTTTATACGCGCTCAAGACTCATAAAGCTATAAGCAAAAAGCAGCGTGTATCTGAATAGTTTTGGTATTCAATACATTGCAGAGCCGAGGTTAAGTTCTATCTCATTGCTTCTTAGATCTAAAAAAGTTTGAAGCGGGTACGTTTATACCTTCTGCTCAAACTTAATTTTAGTATCTCATAGTTTTCAAATTAACACTCATCATTTGAGGGAACCCTTTATGAATTCTCTAAAGGCATTTTTTGCTGCGGCTTTTTTGACTGCAACTGCGATTAGTCCTGCTTTGGCACAGAGTAAGGTCGAAATTTTAGGTGCAAGCTATGGCGGCAGTGGCTGCCCTGACAACTCTGCCAGCGTTAGCGTTAGCCCTGATGGGCAAGAGCTAAGCATTCTGTTTGATAAATTTGCGGCACTGGGCAACAGCCAGACAGGAAATCGCAAAAGCTGTAATTTAAGTATTCCTATCAAAGTGCCTCAAGGCTTTCAGATTTCGCTTTACGATGCCGATTATCGTGGCTATGTTGCGCCTTCTACTACGGCAAATCTTCGAGCAGAATACTTTTTTGCAGGCAATCGCGGCCCTGTTTTTTCTCGCTCGTTTCGGGGAGAAACAGACTACAACGTTCGGGATAGTTTAGTAACTGTCGCCGATGTTTGGTCAGCCTGTGGCGATAGTACAAACATGCGCGTGAATGCATCAATGACCGCCCGTGGTGCTGGGATGGCGACGGTAGATTCGTTTGATTTAGCCCATCGTGGGTTGGTGTATCACGTTAAATATCGCAACTGTCGGTAGTCTATAGCGACGGGATGAGGGGTGGCGGAGCTGTGTGGAGTTACCTAACCCTGCAAGAAAACCAGTCTAAAGCTGAAATCCCCTTGGAAAGTAGGCCAGAACTTGGCAGAATAGGTGAGAGCTACAGGCCACGATGTCCCGAACGGTCTCTCACCCCAACTGCTATGACGCATTCTGATCCCCCTCTCTCTCCTGAAGACCCAACCGCAGTCTCTGTGCCAGTCCCTCTTGACGTGACCGAAGATCAGGGCGGCAGCACAACCCGTCAGCTTTTGGGCATGAAAGGCGCAAAGGCTGGCGAAACCAACATTTGGAAAATCCGCCTTCAGCTCATGAAGCCCATTACCTGGATTCCGCTGATTTGGGGTGTGGTGTGCGGCGCGGCTTCTTCGGGGCACTACACTTGGAGCTTAGAAAATACGCTGATTTCAGCGGCCTGTATGCTTATGTCTGGGCCACTGCTGGCGGGCTACACCCAAACGATTAACGAGTATTATGACCGCGAAATTGATGCGGTGAATGAACCCTATCGCCCTATTCCGTCTGGGGCAATTCCCTTGCCTCAGGTGATTGTTCAAATTTGGGTGCTGCTGATTGCCGGATTAGGGGTTGCCTACGCCCTCGATCTCTGGGCGGGTCACGAATTCCCAATTTTGCTAGCGCTAGCGGCTTTTGGCTCGTTTATTTCCTACATCTACTCAGCACCACCCCTGAAGCTTAAGCAAAATGGCTGGGCGGGTAGCTATGCCTTGGGCGCAAGCTATATTGCGCTGCCTTGGTGGGCAGGGCAGGCGCTGTTTGGCACCTTGACCCCAACCATTGTGGTGCTGACGCTGTTTTACAGTTTGGCAGGCTTGGGCATTGCCATTGTGAATGACTTCAAGAGTGTGGAGGGCGATCGCCAGTTTGGCCTTCAGTCGATGCCCGTGATGTTTGGGGTGCAAAAAGCAGCCTGGATTTGCGTTTTGATGATTGACATCTTTCAGGCTGCCATGGGTGCCTACCTGATTTACATCCACGAAAATCTGTACGCCACCATTCTGCTGCTGTTTATCATTCCGCAGATTACGTTTCAGGATATGTACTTTCTGCGAGATCCCCTCAAAAATGACGTGAAGTATCAGGCCAGCGCTCAGCCCTTTTTGGTACTGGGCATGTTGGTGGCAGGATTGGCCTTAGGCCACCATGTGGGCGTATAAATGAGCCATCCTTTTAGTTTTGAATGTCAGACCTGCTGCCCTCACACTAAAGCGCGCGCAGGGGTGTTTCATACGCCCCACGGCATTGTAGAAACCCCACGCTTTATGCCTGTGGGCACCCTGGCAAATGTTAAAACCGTTACCCCCGCTCAGCTTGCCGAGACTGGGGCGCAGATGGTGCTGGCCAATACCTATCACCTTCACCTTCAGCCCGGAGAAGGGATTGTGCAGAAGGCCGGTGGGCTGCACAAGTTCATGAACTGGCAAGGCCCCATCTTGACAGATTCTGGCGGATTTCAGGTCTTTAGCCTGAGTGAACTGCGCGAAATTAATGATGAGGGCGTTACTTTTCGATCGCCGCGAGATGGTCACTTCATCCACCTCACCCCCGAAAAATCCATCGAAATCCAAAATGCCTTGGGTGCCGATGTCATCATGGCCTTTGATGAATGTGCGCCCTACCCCGCCAGCCGGGATGTCGTTGAGACCGCGCTCCACCGCACCACTCGTTGGCTAGAGCGCTGTATTAAAGCCCATCAGCGCCCTAACCAGGCGCTCTTTGGTATTGTCCAGGGTGGGGTGTATTTAGACCTGCGGCAGCTCTCCGCGCGATCGCTCATTGAGTTTGACCTGCCTGGCTATGCGATCGGCGGGGTGAGTGTGGGTGAACCCCCAGAACTCATCCAAAAAATTGTGGAGACCATCACGCCGCTGCTGCCGCTCAATAAGCCGCGCTACCTGATGGGGGTAGGGACGTATCGAGAAATGGTGCAGGCGATCGGTGCCGGCATGGATCTCTTTGACTGCGTGATTCCCACCCGACTGGCACGTCATGCCAATGCCCTGGTGGGTGGTGAGCGTTGGAACCTGCGTAACCAAAAATTTAGAGAAGACTTTACGCCCCTCGACGCAACCTGCCCCTGCTATACCTGCCAAAGTTTTACAAGGGCATATCTGAGCCATTTGCTGCGATCGCGCGAACTGTTGGGCTATACCCTCGTGAGCATCCATAACATTACTGAACTGGTGCGCTTTACCCAGCGCATTAGAGCTGCTATTCAAACAGGCACTTTTGTAGAGCAGTTTGGTCACTGGCTAAATTAATGCACGATCTTTAAGGCCGAACCAGCGGGTTCCAAATGTCTGGGGAAACGGGCTTACTTGACACCAGAGTCAGAATATTAAGCAGAAACGTATCTGTTGAAAGGTTTTTGGATGCTTTTTCTTCGGTATACCATTCCTGGAAAAACTTTTCTGCCACAGGGATGAGTGCTGTAATGTCGATTTTCCAAACTTTTTGCTCTTTTGAAAACACAAAGCGCGGCACATTGGGTGTGGCGTAGGCTTTCCCCCTCACCACTAAAACGGCCTCAGCGCGATCGCCCTTCATCGTCACAGCGCCTATGTTAGTTTCTTTCAGGCCGCTTTCTCCAATCCAACCGTTGCGAATGGCAAGGCTAATCACGTCTTTATCAGACATCGGTAACAGTGCCTTTAGCCCAACGCGCTGTCGCAGCACCAGGACGAGATACTGATCTACTAGAGACTGCGATCGCACGGTAGCCCCATCTCCTCGCAGGGCTAAGTCACGCATTTTGCCATAGTGAGCCAGGGTTGTTGTACTGACTTGTGCAACGGCGCGATCGCCATCCTTATCGAGCAAAGCCTGTTTGTAGGCGACAAAGCAGCGTTGAATCGCCTGACGATC
>JANNDV010000073.1:0-4359 GCA_031387975.1 Acaryochloridaceae cyanobacterium OTE_75_metabat_521
GTAGACGGGCGATCGCCGCTTCCCGAAGCGCAGGGTGTAGGCTGTACACTCCCTTGTGAGACTCAACCAAGGATCGATTCTGGAGCGCCACGAGGGCAGGCCGTCGCTGTGGTTCGGGGATATCCCACAGGAGCGCCAATACGCCAGCCAAGGGCACAGCAGGAATATCTTGGTAGCGGTAGCAGCCCAGCCGACAGAAGAGCGCATAGGCATGGGGTTCTTGCTGCTGTAGGCGGTGAAGTTGGCTATCAATGAGGTTTTTGAGATCCGTCGGGGCAAGCAGCGCATTCTGACTGTGCTGCCAGTACGCCGCCATATCCCCGTCATACTCGGTTTGGATGGCTCCGGCTAAAATCCCCATTGCTTTGGCGTTGCCGCCGTAGGCGTGGTGCATCGCCTCAAGAGTTGCTGGCTCATGAACCGACATTTTCGGGGTAAAAAACTGCTGCCAAGCTTCAAAGGCTAACCCTGGTAGGCGATAGTGCTGGACGGTTACGGAGGGTTCACACAGGCGATCGCGGCTGGTTAAAAGGGTAATACCCTGATGCTGGGGGCTGGCTAACACGCTCAGCAGGTCAACATAGTGACGATGATGAGCCAAAAACTGACCTTGGGCATCGAGGGCAGGCTCTAAATTGTCGATTAAAATTCCGACGCGACGCTGGCGTAGGTGACGCTTGAGGCGCTCTAGAGAAATGCCAAAGTCTAAGCCCGTTTCGTCTTGAAAGTCGTGCTTCAGCCATTCTTCTACCACGCGTTCGGCAGGGGTAATGTTTGAGGATTCTTTCGCCATCAGCAGTTCTAAGACCACCTCAAACCCCTGCGCCTGAAGGTAATGCTGTGCCAGAGTGGTCTTCCCTAAGCCGCCACTCCCCTGAATCACGATCACTTTATGCCCTTGGGCTTTCAGCGTGTTGATTTGGGCGATCGCCGCCCCCCGCCCCACAAACCCTAGGATCTCAAGTTGAGGCTGAATGGCTTGAGTATCTTGAACCTTGAAATGACGTAAAAGAGTAACGCGCAGGTTTTTCTTGGTAATGCGATCGCCCAACACTTCCGAGAGCAGCTTCCAGAGGTCTGACCCAACATCCTTGGCGTGGCCTTCGGTACAGCCATAGCGATCTGCAATTTGAGGATAGGTGAGACCCTGCCAAACCTGCTCGATGAGCGTGCGCTGGAGTTCAGAAAGGCGATCGCCTCTTTGCTGCAAAACCAGCTGATCTAGCCACTCTAGCGCTTCTAAATCCATTGCTTTTTAGGATGCTTCTTTCTGTGAGCCAATGCCTTGCGAAGGTTTTCCATATAAATGTAAAAAACGGGGGTGAGATAAAGGGTCAAGATTTGAGAAAACACTAGGCCACCCACAATGGCAATGCCAAGCGGTTTTCTGGCCTCAGAGCCTGTCCCCGTCCCCAAGGCGATGGGCAAAGTTCCAATCAGTGCAGCCATCGTCGTCATCATAATGGGTCGAAACCGAACCATGCAGGCGGTAAAAATGGCATCCACCGGATTTTTGCCGTCTTTGCGCTGGGCCTCAATGGCAAAGTCCACCATCATAATGCCGTTTTTCTTGACAATGCCCACCAGTAAAATCAGACCAATGAAAGAGTATAGGTTTAGATCTACGCCAAAAATGAGCAGGGTGAGCAGTGCCCCAAACCCCGCCGAGGGCAACCCCGACAAAATGGTTAGGGGATGAATAAAGTCTTCATACAGAATGCCCAAGACGAGGTAAATCACCAAAATAGAGACCGCCAGCAGCATCCCTAAGTCCTTAAAAGACTTTTCAAACACTTGGGCTGCACCCTGAAAGCTCACGGAAATAGTGTCTGGCAAGACTTGACTGGCAAGCTGCTTCAGGGATTCGGTGGCTTGGCTTAAGGAGGTTCCAGGCAGTGTATCAAAAGAAAGCGTGGCGGACGGCAACTGACCGAGGTGGTTGACGGTTAAAGGCCCCACGGTTTGGGTAATGGTGGCGATCGCGCTCAGGGGCACCAGCTTACCCGCACTAGACTGCACATAGAGCAGCGAGAGCGCCGTTGGATCTTGCTGAAATTCCGGCTTGAGTTCTTGAATCACATAAAACTGATTGTTGGGCATATAAATGGTTGAAACCTGGCTCGATCCATAGGCGGCGCTGAGGGTTTTCTGCACTTGGGCTGCGGTAATGCCCAGCACTGCGGCCTTATCGTGATCGACCTGTACCTGTACTTGGGGCGTACTGAGCTGAAGATCGCTATCGACCCCGCGTAGACCCGGCAGTGCGATCGCCTGTTTAACCAGGATCGGCAGGTATTGGCGAAGATCCTGTAAATTTGAGCTTTGTAGGGTGAATTGATATTGAGAGTTGGTCTGCTGACCCCCAATGGGGATGGCGGAGGGGGCCTTTAAAAATGCCTGAATACCCGGCACCTTGCGGAGCTTTGGCGTTAAAGCCTGAATAATCGCCTCAGCATTAAGGGTGCGCTGCTCACGAGGCTTAAGCCGTATAACAATGCGACCCGCATTAACGGATGCATTAGGGCCAGTGGCTCCCACGACCGAATTAATGGCCTCAATGTTGGGATCTTTGCGCAGGATATCGACAATTTTTTGCTGATGCTTCAGCATCGAATCAAAGGAAATATCTTGAGCAGCCTTGGTGTTAGCGGTAATTTGACCCGTATCTTCTGTGGGGATAAAGCTTTTTGGGACAATGTTAAATAGGTAAATCGTCAGCAGCAGCAGCACAACTGACCCGACTAGCGTCATAGACCGATACTTTAAAACGGGTTTAAGCGTCCATTCATAAAAGCGTAGCAGGTGATTAAACGCCGCCTCTATTAACTGAAACAAACGATTTTGCCGATGATGGTGTTCAGCATCTTTCAAAAAACGGCTGCTGAGCATGGGCGTAAAGCTCAGGGAGACAACGCCAGAGATGAGGATGGTGACGGAAATGGTGATGGCAAATTCACGAAAAAGCTGCCCCACAAGTCCGCTCATAAACAAAATGGGAATAAACACCGCCACCAGCGATAGCGTCATAGACACAATGGTGAAGCTAATTTCTTGAGAGCCTTTGAGTGCAGCCTGTAGGGGCGGTTCACCCATTTCTCGGTGGCGCACAATATTTTCTAAAACAACAATCGCATCGTCTACCACAAACCCGACAGACAGGGTCAGCGCCATCAAAGAAAGATTGTTGAGGGAAAATCCGCAGACGCGCATGACGGCAAAGGTGCCAATAATGGCAACGGGGATCGCCAAACTGGGAATGAGGGTGGCGCGAAAGTCTCGTAAAAACAGGAAAATGACCAGCACCACCAGCCCAACGGAGAGCAGCAGCGTAAATTTCACATCCTCAACCGAAGCCCGCACCGTGAGAGAGCGATCGTAGAAAACCCCCATTTCAATCGACTGAGGCACCTGCGCCCGTAGGGTGGGCATCATCTGCTTGATGGAATTTACAATTTGGACGGTATTGGCTCCAGGCTGAGGCTGCACGGCTAAAACGATCGCCGGACGGTTGGTTACTTTTTTGTCGCTAAAGCGGTTAGAAACCTTAGGGTTTTGGTTGCCATCCATCACGTCTCCCAAATCTTGGAGCCGCACTGCTGCACCGTTTTGATAGCTCACAATAAGCGATCGATAGTCTGCGGCGTTCTTAAGCTGACCGTTGGCCTTGAGCAGGTACTGCTTGTCGGTGCCAGAGAGCGTCCCCGTCGGCAGTTCGACATTCCCCCGCTGAATCGCGGTTCTCACCTGATCGAGTCCAAGCCCGCGTGTTGCCAGTTCCCGTGGGTCAAGCTGTACACGTACCGCAAACTGCTTTTGACCGTAAATTTGTACCTGTGCAACGCCATCAATCATGGAAATGGGTTGAGCTAAGGTAATTTCGCCATACTCATTCACTGTTGTGATGGGCTGGGTTTCAGAATACAGATACAGGTAGTAAATTGGCGAGACGGAAGGATTGACCTTGCGATAAGTGGGCGGCTTGGGCATGTCGGAGGGAAGTTGCCCAGCGGCGGCGGAGATTGCGGCCTGTACATCCTTTGCTGCGTCCGATACCTTCCGGCTGAAGTCGAACTGAAGGGAGATATTGGTACTGCCCGTAGAACTGGTGGAGTTAAAGGAGTTGAGTCCGGCGATTTCGGTAAACTGTCGCTCTAGGGGGGCAGCAACGGCGGAAGCCATGGTTTCTGGGGTGGCACCCGGCAGGCTGGCAGATACCTGAATGAAGGGATACTCTACGTTGGGCAAAGCACTAATGGGCAACTGCGTATAGCTCAACAGCCCAAAAAATAAAATGCCAAGAATGACCAAGGTGGTCATCACCGGACGACGGATAAAGAGTTCTGAAAGATTCATGGGCTA
>JANNDV010000094.1:0-21405 GCA_031387975.1 Acaryochloridaceae cyanobacterium OTE_75_metabat_521
CTCCCGCTCTGGGAGAGGGGCTGGGGGTGAGGGTCAAAAGTTGAGGTTATTTAATCCACGATCCTTACCTGCCAGAATGGAATTACACAGCCAAACCGCAAAAAGCTTAATTCTGGAGGTTATTTAATCCACGATCCTAAGTCATTTTCTAACAAGGATTGCTTTCCGCGTTTGGCTTTCCGTCGTAGCGCTTCAGTTAAATCAATTAGCTTTCCGAGACAGCTATTGATCTCCTGAGCCTGCACAGCATTGCGAAAAGGCTCTATTCACAGCGCTGCCTAACCATCTGACCAAGAACGCCCAAGTGATTGAGCGTTCTTGGAGCCTCAGGATTAGGGACAAACCAAACATCAACCTCACGGGTCTCACTGGTGACTTTTTGGCTGGTTGTAACAGTGCCTGCCGGTTCAAGTAAAGCTTCTAAATGTTGTTTGACAAACAGGTCATGATGTGTCCGTGTTATGTAGGGTTAACTGATTGAAATCGTCCAGCTTTCTATAATCACAGTAAATATTGCGCGTAAAGCATCGTTCAGGCTAACTTGAGTTTGTTACAGAGCTTAACATTACGCCTGTCAGATCTGGGGCTGGGTCGCTTATGCTGAGGTAGATTTATATGCGCATAAATCGCTTATTTTTAGAGTCTAACGTCCCACAAAATTGAATGTGGGAGAATATAAAGTAACTGCCTTCTAAACCTACTGCACCATGGACGTCATCAGCCTTTCATCTGGAAACAAACTTGCAGGACGCTATCGGGTTCTTCAAAAACTCGGCGAAGGAAGTTTTGCCGAAACTTTTTTGTCCGAAGATGAGCATTTACCCAACGCGTTTCAGTGCGTTATCAAAAAGCTAAAGACGGCGGTTGACGACGAGGCTAGGTTAACCATTGCCAAGCGCTTATTTGACGAAGAAGCGAGAACCCTTCATCAACTTGGCTCTCACCCTAATATTCCGCAGCTGCTGGCTCACTTTGAAGAAAACAATGGGTTTTATCTGGTTGAAGAGTACATTGCGGGGACTAGCCTCTACCAAGAATTAGCCGCAGGACAGCAGTGGAGCGAAAGCTACGTCACCAAACTACTCAAAGATATCCTTTTTGCGCTGAGCTTTGTCCATCAAAAGCAGGTCATCCATCGAGATATTAAGCCATCCAACATTATCCGTCGTGAAAGCGATGGTCAAATTGTTTTAATTGACTTTGGTGCAGTTAAGCAGGTTGCCAACCAGGCGTTAGACGAAAATAGTCATATTGCACCCCACACGGTCATCGTTGGCACCCCAGGGTACATGCCTGGAGAACAGCTCCGGGGCAGCCCTCGGATGAGCAGTGATGTGTATGCCACAGGCATGATTGGCATTTACGCGCTAACCGGACTTAACCCTGCCCTAGGCCAACTCCCTGAAGATGAATCGACGGCTGAGATTTTATGGCAAGACCGTACCTCCGTTAGCCCAGAACTCGCTTCCATTATTAATAAAATGGTGGCCTACGATTTTCGTCAGCGCTATCCCTCTGCAAAAGAGGCACTAGAGGCGCTGAATGCGCTGACGATGTACCGTCAAGATAATTCTCCAACCATTCTCAATCAGCCCACTTTGACTGCAAATCTGCCGATGGGCAGCGGCATTCCTATTAATGGCAATGGCGGCAGTCTTCATGATGCGTCTGGTTGGGGTTCTATCGCCAAATCTGAGGCTGCTCAAGGTGCTTCAAGCAGCGGCAGCGGTATCACGATTAACACTGGATCAGGAGGCGACAGCAGCGTTGGTGTTCCTAACGGGTCTGTCGGGAGTGCTGCCTTAGAGCCAACTTCAGTCAGTCCTATCCATGCTGATGCGGCTAGATTTGACGGTGGAATTAGGGTTGGAAATGGCGTTCCCAATGCGTCTCATCCTTCTTTAGAGGCAACCTCGATTAGTTCGTCAGGTGTCCCATCAAATGGCATACCGAATGGTGTATCGAATGGCACACCGAATGGCTCATTAGATCAAACGTCTATGGGCACCTATGTTGTTTCTAATGCGCGCCCTGCTGAAATTTCTAAACCCATCTCAAATCTAGGTGCTAAGGTTCGCAAAGGTTCGCCGCTTAAGGTAATCGGCTTTGGGGGTGTGGCAATTGTAGGCCTGGGGGCGATCGCCGCGTTTGCCTCGCCCAATATTGAGCCAATCTGTACTGCCCTCAATAACTGTTCTGCCAATGTAAAATTTGGTTCGGTTTATAAAAAAGCCAGCAATTCTGCTGAGACAGCCTTAGGTGTTATAAACAGCGCCAAGTCTCTTACCGATCTTAAGGGTGCTCAAACGCAGCTCCAGCAGTCCGTTCAGCAGCTTGGCACTGTACCTAAAGCAGTTGATAGCTATAGTGATGCCCAAAAGCTATTGCCCAACTATCAAAAGCAGCTCAAAAATCTGCAAGAAAAAATTACCCTTGAAACAAAAGCACAGCAAGATCTTCAGCAGGCTGGTGCGATCGCCAATACAGTGCTGACCCAAAAGAAATCGCCAAATTCTCTTGCCGCCCTCACCGACAACAAAGCAAAGCTCCAGCAGGCGACTCAGCGCCTTGATAAAATTCCAAATACCTCTCTCAGCGCGCCACAGCGACAAACGCAAAAGCAAGCGTACCTCAAAAAGTCTAAAGAACTTGATGCAGAGATTCAAAAGCAAGCTGCCGCAGAAGACGCATTTCAGCGGCAGCGCCAACGAGAAGCCGCCGCCGCCCCGGCTTACACTGCACCTAGTGGCTCCGGCGCTCAGCCTAGCAGTGGTGGTTCCTCAGGTGGGACAGAACCCCAGACAGACAGCGGAAGCTACAACACAGCTCCACCCCCCGCAAATAATTGGAATTCTGGGTCTTCTTCAGTGGCTCGAGATCCAGATCCAGCACCTGCACCCCGAGAAACTCCACTCTGGGGCGGTGGTGGCGGTGGCTCCCAGCAGGCGGCTCCTCCTCCTAGTAAGGGTGGCGGTGGTGCAGAACCACTTTGGTAAATGGCATAGATTGAAAAACTTTATTTGTCTATAATGTTGCGATCGCAAAGGCTGGCTCTAGATCTTGAAAGAGCGCTGTACTCAGGTAACGTTCGCCAAAACTGGGCTGAATGACCACAATGAGCTTGCCTTCATTTTCAGGGCGCTTTGCCACCTGAATCGCCGCACACAGCGCCGCCCCAGAAGAAATGCCCGACAGCAAACCTTCCTCCCGCGCCATCCGACGACCGTAGGCGATCGCATCTTCATCACTCACGGCAATATTTTCGTCAATGAGATCCGTCCGCAGCACAGGGGGTATAAAACCTGCGCCAATCCCCTGAATTTTGTGGGGACCAGGTTTCCCGCCGGAAAGCACAGGGCTGTTAGTTGGCTCTACTGCGATCGTCTGAAAACCTGGCTTACGGTCTTTAATGACCTCGGCAATGCCCGTAATGGTGCCGCCCGTCCCCACTCCAGCAATCACAATATCCACTTGTCCATCGGTGTCTCGCCAAATCTCTTCTGCCGTGGTATCGCGGTGAATTTGAGGGTTGGCAGGATTTTGAAACTGCTGGAGCATATAGGCATTCGGGATGAAGTCCACCAACTCCTGCGCTCGCTGAATGGCACCCTTCATGCCCTCACTGCCAGGGGTTAGCTCTAGCTGGGCACCATAGGCGCGCAGCATCGCCCGACGCTCGGTGCTCATGGTTTCTGGCATGGTCAAAATGAGGCGATACCCTTTGGCAGCCGCCACCATAGCCAAAGCAATTCCGGTATTGCCTGAGGTTGGCTCTACTAAGATTGTCTGCCCAGGAAAAATCAGCCCATTTTCCTCGGCAACTCGAATCATGTTGATGCCGATGCGATCTTTGACCGATGCCGAAGGGTTCATGCTCTCGAGCTTGACCAATATCCGAGCGACGCAGCCTTCACTCTGGGGAATGCGATTGAGCTGAACCAGTGGTGTGCGTCCAATCAGTTCGGTAATGTCGTGCGCAATATGCATGATCTAAGTTTCCTAATCTTTACGAGGAATGGCGTTACAAAAACAAAAAATAAACGCTGGCTAGGCTAAATGTAGTACATTAGCTCCGACTGCCGCTGGACATCTCGGCGATCGCATAAGTCTTGCAGGGTATACTTTTGAAGTATCTCACGCATCGCCTCACAGGAGCCTTTCCAGACGTCCTTTAAAACTTTTTTCTCTGCGGATTTAGAGACTTCATTTTCGTTAGCAGAGGCAATATCTCGCCCTTCAATCGAGTTCATAACTTCTAGTACGGTAATCTGTCGTGGCTCACGAGCCAGCAAATAGCCACCTTTGGCACCCCGCTGCGATCTCACTAACCCCGACCGCCGCAAGGTTGCCAATAGCTGCTCAAGATAGCGATCTGGGATATTTTGCTGAGCTGCAATTTGACGAATTTGGAGCGGATCATTGCTTTGAAACTCATCTGCCAAAGCAATTAAAGCCAGGAGCGCATATTCGCTTTTACAGGAAAGTTCCACAATGTGCATTATTCCAGCGCAAAAGACAGCTTATCATAAGTATACTACGGCTCTATACCGTAGTTTTCGTACTTTACAGAGTTGCGGCGATTTGCTACGCGCTCAATTGTCAATCCGCCCATCTTTTGACTGAATTTATGGCAAGCACCACTGCAACCCTTCTCATTACCTGTCCCGATCGGCAGGGGTTGGTTGCCAAAATATCCAATTTTATTTATGCCAACGGGGGCAATATTGTCCACGCCGATCACCACACAGACTTTTCGGCGGGGTTATTTCTAACTCGAATTGAGTGGCAGCTCGAGGGGTTTAAGCTGCCTCGAGAGTTAGTGGGACCAGCCTTTGCAGCGATCGCAGAGCCACTAGGCGCGACTTGGCAGCTCCATTTCTCAGACATCAGGCCGCGAATTGCCGTCTGGGTGAGTCGTCAAGATCACTGTTTGTTTGACTTACTTTGGCGGCAAAAGGCCAAAGAGTTTAACGCAGAGATATCGCTCATTATGAGTAATCACGAAAGCCTACAGCCCATTGCCGAACAGTTTGGCATTGCGTACCACTACGTCCCCATTACGGCAGAGACCAAGCTTGAACAAGAGGCGACAGAGCTGGCATTACTGCAAGCGCATCAGATTGATTTGGTGGTGCTTGCCAAGTATATGCAGGTGCTCAGCGCCAATTTTGTGACGCAATTCCCCACGGTCATCAACATTCACCATTCGTTTTTGCCAGCTTTTGCGGGGGCTAACCCGTACCAACGCGCCTATGAACGCGGGGTTAAAATTATTGGCGCAACGGCACACTATGTCACCGCAGACCTAGACGAAGGCCCCATCATTGAACAGGATGTGGTGCGCGTGAGCCATCGTGATGAGACGACAGATCTGGTTCGTAAGGGAAAAGATCTAGAACGGATGGTGTTGGCACGAGCTGTTCGTTTACATTTGCAAAACCGCATTTTGGTCTACGGCAATCGCACGGTGGTTTTCGCCTAGCTCTAGCCCATTCATTAAACTTCTTTCATCAATCTGCCCCCTCATCCCTTTCTTGTAGCCCAAAGGCTTTACCCTTCTCCCACGAGGGGAGAAGGGCTAAATCTTCCTCCCCTCGCCCTTTGTGGGAGAGGGGCTGGGGGAGAGGGGAATATTCGCGCAAGAGGTCTATTAGTGAATCAATTCCAGCGATCGCTTCACCAAGGCTTCTGCTGTAATGCCATTAAACGCCATGAGTTCCCCAGCGCTGGCGGTGGTTTCACCCCGTTTCCAAGCGAAGGTATCGCGCTTTGCCATGCTGCGCAGCATGACAGGCTCTAGCATTCCGCTTGCGCCACCAATCACGCCAATCAGCGCATCCCCGCCAAAGATTTCGTCAAAGCGCGCATCGTTCATAAATGTGCCGTCCGCCTCAGAGCAGGTATCCCAAGCTACGTCATGAGGACGATAGAGACGGCGGGGGTTCATAACAGAGACAATGCGAACGCCCACCCCTTCTGCCTCAAGCAGTGTAGCGGCCTCAAAGACCGGACCAAGGCTCATGTCGCCTACTACGGCAAAGACCACGGTTTTAGCACCCTTCACTTCTTGCAAAACTAAGGCACCGTCTTGGAACCCTTGACGGGCTTGGGCAAAGGTAGTACGAATCGGCAAGGGAGACTTACTCGCCGTGATGACAATTCCCTTATTTTTCGTGGAAAGACCCCATTCATAGGCAACCTGAATCGCATTGGCATCGGGCGGAAACAGCGGGAAGACGTTGCCATTGCGCATCATGGCGGCAAAGTAGGCTTCCACTTCGGGTCGCTGGTGCGTCCAGCCGTTGCGCCCTTGCTCTAGCGCCCCAGCCGTAAACAGCGTAATGGTAGAAGGCGTGGGGCGACGAAGTTCTGCCATGGCCTGAATGACCGTTTGCCAAATGGGCAGACCGTTAATGGCAAACGACTCATAAGAGCACCACAGTGTCCGGCTACCCATAAGCGCTAAACCTGCGGCTAAGCCTGCACAGGCATCTTCGCTGAGGGGTTCGTAGACCTGACCGTTGGGGGTCTGGTTATAGATCGGGTCATCGGTGGGGTGAATAATTTTGAGGGCTTGGTTAATGTTGCCAATGCCAGACGCTTCGTTACCGTCGGCGTTGGTGACGAGGTAGCGCTTGTCGAGGTGCCCGACTTGACCCACCAGTTTACCCATAGCGGTTGTCGAAACCTTAGGATCGCCTGCCACGGTAAATTCTTCTAAGACTAGGCCGCTGAGATCCGCTAGGGGCAGCACAAATTCGGTAACGACGGTTTCTGCCGCAGAGCCACCCCCTGCCCGTGAAAGATTAGTGCGAACCACTGACCAGCTTTCTGGAGAGAGCGATCGCCGTTTCAGTGCCGAGACAATATCGACATTATCGAGGGTGTGGTGAGCATAGAGATTGTGAGACTTTGCCCCTAGGGCATGAACCCCAGCGCCCTTAAGCTGCTTAAGCACCAAAATAGTGAGCTTGCTGCCCAGTGCCAGCCGCGCGGCTTGGTCTGCCGCAATTAAGACCGCCTCCATAAAGGCCAGTCGTTTCTTAAACGAAAATGCGGTGCTGTCAACGTAGTCGCCCACCTGATCCGCATCGTCGTATTCCTTTGCATCAATCAAAATGACTTCATCAAAACCGTTGCCCTTCCAGAATCGCACCATGCCTTCGTTGGTTTGGAGAGACTCCATGCTGTGGTGTTCTTGGCTGTAGCCGTTCCAGACCAGCACGGGTAAAAAGTTGGTCACTTCTGGGTAGGCCGTATGGAAATGCCGCATGCTGCTGACAATATACGGCTCGCCTAGGCCGCCATCGCCCACGGTAAACGGGAAGAGCTTATCGCGGTGCAGCAGTGCCGCCGCCATGGCGAAATGCTGCCCTTGACCGAGGGGGCCGGCTGGCCCTAGTAGCCCAGGAATTTGACCCGATAGATGGCCTAGTAGCCCGTGGCGCTCCCGAAAGCGATCGCACATTTGCTGTACGGTCTCAATGCCCATTTTTTCGAGGGAGCGATCCATAAACATGGCGCTGTAGAACCCAGGGGCGTGGTGGCCGACCTCTGTAAAAATATTTTTGTGACCCAGCATTACAAGGCTGGCGTAGGCCTCAACAGAACTGGCAAACCCGCCCGGATGCCCAGAGGCTTTACTGGCCGTCACCTGTAATGTCAGATAGCGCAGTGCATCCGCTGCGAGTAAGGTTTGATAGACCGCCGTGGGATCTGTGGGGTCTGCGATCGCCGCCATGCCCTCTGCAATGACTGGGCTATTCCCGTAGGTGTCAAAGTCAGGCCAGGTCTCTCCAAAGTGTTGGATTCCTTCACAAAAATTTGGAACGACAGAAGCGGTTGTAACTGCGGTCATGATGGTGGCGATCCTAGAAATATGACGAAGGCAAACGAAGCGTGCAGTCAAAGCACTTTTGCTGAAAGCACCGTAGGCAAAAAGATTAAGACCTGCAAAGGCATGTCCACTTACTTATATCATCTCCTCAGAGCGCTAGAGATGCTAACTTTTGATGCTTAGCATTGCTCATTTTTTTCAAGAGAGATTGCTGAAATTCCCTATTGTTTCGGCGTTGGCAGAATGCCTCTGTTTGGGTAAAGGCTTTTAGGGTGGCAAGCGTTATTGCTACAATGGGCTGTAATCTTACTGGGCTACGTCATCCATGCAAAAGCGCTCTGCTGTAGACACCATTCAAATCATGCGCCGAGCCGAGGAATTGGTGAATGCCTCCTCTAACCGTTATCGCATTACCGTTCAGGTGGCGAGTCGTGCTAAAAAGCGCCGTCGCCGTGAAAACATGGAAGATTTTGATGAGGGCGCAATGAAGGCCGTCATTCAGGCCATTCTAGAAATGTCCGATGAGCTAACGCAGCCAGAAATTATTGGGGACTAAGGTTTAGGAGCGTGGATTTAATCGCCTTAAGACCCTCACCGTTCGGCTGAGCGCTCACGCCAAAGCCCTCAGCTCCTCTCCCATTGGGAGAGGCTACGGTGTACACACAAGTCTGAAATAACGGATGAGTCTAAGTTTGAGCACTCTGCATCACCCCACCCCAGCCCTCCACTTATAAAGGGGAGGGAGCCAGTCCATGTTCTTCCCCCCTTTATAAGGGGAGACTGAGGGGGGTGATGCAGGGTTTTCAGAGAAAATCCTGCTTGTGTGTAGACGGTAGATTAGGAGAGGGGAGTAAGAATCTTGTTCCCCTTCTCCCAGCGGGAGAAGGGATTAGGGGATGAGGGAGTGTAAAACACATGGCTTCCAAATAAACTTAGCCAGGAATATTGTTCATAAATTTTACTTCTAGGAGAAAACTGCGCTTGCGAATTTTAAGATACTGGTCATCTTTAAACCGCTCTGGCGGGGGGCTGCTGCTAAGCAGCGCCGTAGCTCTACTGTTTGCACCAGTATCCTTTGCACAGCTCAGTTCCCCAACCGATGTGGCGAAGTTGGTCTATCGACGAGTCCCCACGCTAACGCTCGAAAATCAGTATATTCGGACAGACAGCAACAAGCAGGCGGTTGAAAGTACCCTGGTGAGCCGTATTGTGCAGTATCACAATTCTGTAAAAGGGCGATCGCCCCTCTTCCGTCTCGACTGGAAGACCACTCTCGCGGACTACCTTGGCATTCATGAGGTCATTCAGCCAGAAACCTATCCTGGCTATGCCTTTTTGAAGAAAAACCCCTTAGAGAGCGATCGCACCTCTGTTCAAAAGCTGAATGCAGCCCAGCGTAATGCTCTGGTTCAGTCTTTAGTGGATGCATTTACAGGGACTCAGCCTGCATCAGGGGCGATCAAAACGCCAGCGCCCTCTACCCCCTCAACAAAGCAGCCGAAGCCAGAACCTACCTATCGACCTGTGTTAACGCCGCTTGCGGTTCCAGGAAGTGCGGGTTCGCTGAAGACCAATCCCATTGGCAAACCCTCTACACCAAGTGGCGGCGAAGCACAGTTTTTAAAGTAGCGTATGGATAAATGGCACGGCAACTGCGATCGGGCGTTGGCTGGCGCGTTGGCTGGGAGCCAGAGGCGCTTACATTTCAGGCGCTGGTGGGTGCAGATGACTGGGCGGTTGAGCTAACCCAGACCGAGTTTGATGATTTTTGTCGATTTGCGCTTCAGCTCAGTGAGGCAATTGAGCAAATGCGCTCAGAACTCATGGAAGAAGAGGCGATCGCCTGTGAGGCATCCAGCGACCATCTCTGGATGGAGGTGCGAGGTTACTGTGATGCTTATCAGCTCAGCTTTGTGGTGCTGACAGGGCGAAGGGCGGAGGGATGTTGGTCGATTGAAGCTACGAAGGAAATATTGCGGGTGGTTCAGATGGTTCAGGTGTTTTAGAGCAAGAACCTCAGAATTTTCTTAGGAACAGTAAAAGATTTTGTGATAGGCTTGTAAAGCATTATATCGGGGCGTAGCGCAGCTTGGTAGCGCACTACTTTGGGGTAGTAGGGGTCGCAGGTTCAAATCCTGTCGCTCCGATTTTCAAAAAATGCATAACTGATGAGGCTTTTGGAAGTTTTTTAGAACTTCTGAAAGTCTTTTTAATTTTCAGTAAGACAACAAGACTAGGCCATTCAGGGTTGTTTGGGGCGTTAAAGTTACCCCAACGAAAACGCTAAAGCAAACCTAAAATTTATGGAACGCTAGATGTCCAAAACCGAGCAAGCCAAAGCGCAAAGCAACGAGTCGTTAGAACAAAAGCTTTGGAAGGCGGCGGACAAGCTTCGTAAGAACATCGACGCGGCTGAGTACAAGCACATTGTTCTAGGGTTAATTTTCCTTAAGTACATCTCCGATGCGTTTGAGCAGTTGCATGAGCAGTTGCATGAGCAGTTAATTGCGGGTGAGGGCGATTATGCAGGGGCTGACCCAGAAGACCCAGACGAGTACAAGGCGGAGAATGTTTTTTTTGTGCCCGTAGAGGCGCGGTGGCCGGCGTTGCAGGCGAAGGCGAAGCAGCCAAAAATTGGGCAGATGGTGGATGAGGCAATGGAGGCGATCGAGCGGGAAAACCCGAAGCTGCTCAAGGGGATTTTGCCAAAGGTCTACGGTCAACAAAAGCTTGATCCGACTTCGTTGGGCGGGTTGATTGACAGTATTAGCAGCGTGAATTTGGTGAAGGTTAAGACAGAATCTGATGGGCAGTTGAGGCTGGAAACGGAACCGACGGGGGAACCACCGCGACAAGCGGATTTATTGGGGCAGGTTTACGAGTATTTTTTGGGTCAGTTTGCTTTAGCGGAAGGCAAGAAGGGGGGACAGTTTTACACGCCGGAGGCGGTGGTGCGGGTGTTGGTGGAGATGCTAGAACCTTACCAGGGGAGGGTGTTTGACCCTTGCTGCGGGTCGGGAGGGATGTTTGTGCAGAGTGAGAAGTTTGTCAGCCATCACCAGGGGCGGCTGGATGATATTTCGATCTATGGGCAGGAAAGCAATGAGACGACGTATAAGCTCTGTCGGATGAATTTGGCGATTCGGGGCATTGATGGCTCGAATATTCGCTGGAACCCAGAGGGGTCGTTTTTGAATGATGCCCATAAGGATTTGAAGGCGGATTTTGTGATCGCGAATCCGCCGTTTAATGATAGCGACTGGGGCGGGGATTTGTTGCGTAAGGATGGGCGTTGGCAGTATGGGGTGCCGCCGACGGGGAATGCAAATTTTGGGTGGGTGCAGCATTTCTTGTACCACTTGGCTCCGACGGGGGCGGCGGGGTTTGTGTTGTCAAATGGGTCGCTGTCTTCTAATACGAGCGGTGAGGGGGAGATTCGGGCTGCTTTGGTGCGTGAGGATTTGGTGGACTGCATTGTGATGATGCCGACGCAGTTGTTTTACAACACGGGGATTCCGGCTTGTTTGTGGTTTTTGAGTCGGTATAAGAATGGGAATAAGAACCGGAACCGCAAGGGGGAGGTGTTGTTTATTGACGCGTCGGAGCTGGGCTATATGGTCAACCGTCGCAATCGGGCGTTTGATGATGCCGACATTGAGAAGATTACGGGGACTTATCACGAATGGAAGCGAGATGGGGGAGATTATCAGGACATAAAGGGGTTCTGTAAGTCGGCGACGCTGGCGGAGATTGAGAAGCACAATTTTGTGTTGACGCCGGGGCGTTATGTGGGGATTCCTGATGAGGTGGAATCTGAGTTTTCGTTTGAGGAGACAATGGGGGCGTTGACGGCAGAGTTGGCAGCACAAATGCAGGAAGCGGCAGAATTGGATAAGGAGATTAAGATCCAGTTAGCGAAGGTGGGGTTTGAGTTATGAAGTGTAGGCTGGATGATCTGTTCTCAAAATGGCAAGCGGTGTCCGCCATTTTGAGGCTGTTGGGAAATATGCAAAATTTGCCAGATGGTGTGTGCCATTTTGACCTAAAGAATTGGAAGGGCGAAGGCTGATTAGGCTAGAAGAAATTCAATTGTTATACGAGACACTTTTTAGAAAAGGAATTTAGGAGGGTCTATGATTACGTTTCAAGAGATTGTTGATTCAATTGAGGGTTTGTCAATGGAAGATCAGGATGAGCTATTTGAGCTAATTCGTAAGCGAAGGATTGAGGCTCGACGGGCTGAAATTGCGGCGAATGCTCAAGAGGTATTTAAGGCTGTAGAGACGGGGACGGCTAAACGGGGCAGTTTTGAGGATTTGAAGGCTTATTTGTTGACGGATGAGAATGAATGATTTTAACCACAGATGAGCGGTTCAAGAGAGGCTTTAAACGGTTAGTCAAGAAAAATCCTCAACTGCAAAACAAGATATTAGCGGTCTTGCAGTTACTAGCAAATGATCCATTTACTCCGTCTTTAAAGTCTCATAAGTTGACAGGTCAATTACAGGGCTTATGGTCTTGTACTGTTGCCTATGATTGTCGAATTATTTTTGCTTTCAAGAAAGATTCTGTTACGGAAGAGGATCTGATTGTACTGGTTGATATTGGTAGCCATGATGAAGTTTATTAAAAACCAGTTGGCGATCGCGGGGTTTGAGTTATGAGTGAGTGGAAGAATGTAGAACTAGGCGACTTCCTAACTTTTCAGCGTGGCTTTGACATTGTCAAGCGAAATATGAAAGAAGAAGAAGGCTTATACGATGTCATTTTCTCATCGGGCTTTGGAGGAAAGCATAATGAGTTCAAAGTAAAAGCTCCAGGTGTAATCGTAGGTCGAAAAGGAACATTAGGCTCTGTCTTTTATTCTGCCACGGATTTTTGGCCGACAGATACGACATTATGGATTAAAGATTTTCATGGCAATAATCCAAGTTTTGCATATTATTTTTTAAAAACTCTAAGATTTGAGCAATACGATTGTGGCTCGGCAAATCCAACACTTAATAGAAACCATATTCATACGCTTGAGATCAATGTTCCTGAATCGCCTCAAGAACAAGAAGATATTGCAGCAGTTTTATCCTTCCTCGATCGCAAGATTGAAAACCTTAGAAAACAGAATGAGACGTTAGAGCAAATCGCCCAAACCCTCTTCAAACATTGGTTTGTCGATTTCGAGTGTCCCAATGATGACGGGAAGCCCTACAAGTCATCTGGTGGGGAAATGGTGCGATCTGAGTTAGGCGAAATTCCTGTTGGCTGGCGTGTTGAACCGCTAGATAAAGTTGCCGACTTCCTGAATGGTCTAGCACTACAGAAGTATCCAGCACACAGTGACAATGCTTCTTTACCTGTAATTAAGATTCGAGAGATGAAATCTGGAATCACTAAAAATACGGAAAAGGCAAGCTCAGAAATTCCAAACCAATACATTATTGAGAATGGTGATGTTCTTTTCTCATGGTCAGGATCACTAGAAATAATTATCTGGTGCTGTGGAAAAGGAGCATTAAACCAGCATTTATTCAAGGTTTTTTCCACAAAATATCCAAAGTGGTTTTATTACTTCTGGAATTTAGAATACCTCAATCATTTTCGAGCGATAGCTAAAAGTAAAGCAACCACAATGGGGCATATTCAAAGAAAGCACTTATCTGAAGTTCTGTGCTGCATTCCTAATGCAAACCAATTGCAGTCTATGGATTTAACCATGAGTCCAATTTTGGAGAAGAATATTCAAAATAAATTACAAATTCAAATCTTAACTAAAACCCGCGATATGCTTCTACCCAAACTTATGAGCGGTCAACTCCGAGTGGGGGCGGGATGAAATGAGCAACCTCACCCCCAATCCCTTGTCTTACCAAGAATTAATCGATCGCATCTCTGATTGTTTACAACAGGGCAGAGTACAAGCGGCAAAACAAGTCAACGTCTTTCTACTCGAAACCTACTGGCAGATTGGTCGTTATATTGTCGAATTTGAGCAAGGGGGACAAGAACGGGCAGAATATGGCACCCGCCTGTTAGCACAACTATCAAAAGATCTCAAAACATCTCATGGTAAAGGCTTTAGCCGCTCTAACCTGCAATATATGCGGCTGTTGTACCTGGCCTATCCAAAACGCCAAACACTGTCTGGCAAATTAAGCTGGTCGCACTACATCGAGCTTTTGTCCGTGTCCGATGACTTGGCGCGATCCTTCTATGAGCAGCAGTGCCTTCAGGAAAACTGGAGTGTACGGGAGCTAAAGCGCCAGAAAGACACCGCCTTATTTGAGCGCATCGCCCTGAGTAAAGATCGCGAAGAAATTCTAGCGTTAGCAAAACAAGGACAACGCATCGAATCCGTGCAGGACGTGGTTAAAGATCCCTACGTATTCGAGTTTTTAGAACTGCCAGAACGGAATATTCGAGAAAGCGAACTAGAACAGCGCCTGATTGAAAAACTAGAGCAATTTTTGTTAGAACTGGGCAAAGGCTTTGCCTTTATTGGGCAACAGTACCGAATTACGCTCAATAATACGCATTTTTATGTAGATTTGGTATTTTATCACCGCATTCTTAAATGTTTCGTCTTAATTGACTTGAAAGTCAGAGCAGTTAGCCATCAGGATATTGGCCAGATGAACCTGTACCTAAATTATTTTCGAGCTGAAGAGAACATGAAAGATGACAACGAACCCATCGGAATAGTGCTAGCGCGGGATAAAGATGAGATTTTGGTGGAATATGCCACAGGCTCAATCTCGAATCAGCTTTTTGTCTCGCGCTATCAGCTTTATTTACCTGATAAAGAAGCATTGCAGCAGGAGTTACAGCGAATTTTGCAGGGGGAATAATGAGCAAATTCACCACCGAAGACAAAATCGAAGCCTATAATCTCGAACTACTCGAAGCTTTAGGCTATGGCTGTACCCACGCAGAAACCCTCTCTTCCACTGGGAGAGGGGCTTCCGAACTCCGATCCCCCTCCCAGTGGGAGGGGTTAGGGGAGGGCTTCCGGGTTAAAGACACCTCTAATGCTTCCTACTCAGCAATAGAACAACGCCAGAACTTTAGCGAAGTATTGCTCAAAGATCGTCTCACTCAAGCCCTAGCGCGCATCAACCCCCGCATTCCGCCCGAAACCCGCGCCTCAGCCCAGCGAGAACTGCAAAACATCGCCAGCCCAGACCTCATCACCAACAACGAAACCTTCCACCGCTACCTCACCGAAGGCATCACCGTCGAATATCAGCGCAACGGCGAAACCAAAGGCGAACAACTTTGGCTAATCGACTGGGACAATCCTACAAACAACGAATTCCTAGCGGTGAATCAGTTCACCATCATCGAAGACAACTACAATCGCCGCCCAGACCTCATCCTCTTCATCAACGGTCTACCCCTGGTGGTGATTGAACTCAAAAACGCCGCCGATGCCAAAGCCGACCTAAAAGCCGCCTTCAACCAACTGCAAACCTACAAACGCGAAATCCCCAGCCTCTTTACCTACAACGCCCTGCTGGTCATCTCCGATGGCATCTCTGCTCGTGCAGGCTCCCTCTCCGCCACCTACGAACGCTTTAGCCAGTGGAAACGCCAACTCCCTAACGGCGAAATTGACAATAACCCCGACACCAATGAACTCGAAATTCTTACCCAAGGGATGCTCAACAAACGCACCCTACTCGACTTGATTAGACACTTCACCGTCTTTGAAAAAATTAAGACTGAAGACCCAAAGACCGAAATCGTCACCCTGCAAACCATTAAAAAGCTTGCTGCTTATCACCAGTATTATGCCGTCAACAAAGCCGTCGAGAACGTTATCGCCGCAACCCAAGGCAACCATCGCGGCGGCGTAGTCTGGCATACCCAAGGCAGCGGCAAATCCCTCTCAATGGTCTTCCTCAGCGGCAAACTCGTCCTAACGCTCGATAACCCTACCCTCGTTATCCTCACCGATCGCAACGACCTCGACGACCAGCTCTTCGACACCTTCGCCGGATGCCGTCAACTCCTTCGCCAAGACCCCCAACAAGCCAACAACCGCGATGCCGTCCGCGAATTACTTAATGTGGCTTCTGGTGGCATTATCTTCACCACCGTGCAAAAATTCGCCCCAGAAGAAGGGGAAACCATTTATCCGCAGATTAGCGATCGCACCAACATCGTCGTCCTTGCCGACGAAGCCCATCGCAGCCAATACGGATTCAAAGCCAAACAAGTCAACATCAAAGACGAAGCAGGAAATATTGTTGGCAAACAAACCCGCTACGGCTTCGCCAAATACATCCGCGATGCCCTACCCAACGCCACCTTCGTCGGCTTCACAGGCACCCCCGTCGAACAAGCCGACAAAAACACCCCCGAAATCTTTGGCAAATACATCGACATCTACGACATCGCCCAAGCCGTAGAAGACGGCGCAACCGTCCCCATTTACTACGAAAGCCGTCTCGTCCAAGTAGACCTAGACGATCAAGGCCGACAACTCCTCAAAGAACTTGATGAAGACCTCAGTTTTGAAGACCTCAACGCTACCCAGCAGGCTAAGGCCAATCAAACCAAAATCGAAGCGATCATCGGCTCCAGCCAACGCCTAGAAACCATCGCTCAAGACCTCATTACCCACTTTGAGCAACGCCAAACCGCCAATTGCGGCAAAGGCATGATCGTCACCCTCAGCCGCCGAATTGCGGCCAACCTGTACGACCACATCATTCAACTCCGCCCCCACTGGCACAGCGATGACCTAACCAGCGGCAAGATCAAAGTCGTCATGACCGCTACCGCCTCCGACGAAGGCAACCTTGTTAAACACCACACCAACAAGAAAAATCGTCAAGTCTTAGCGCAACGACTTAAAGACCCCGCCAACGAACTCGAACTCGTCATCGTCTGCGATATGTGGCTCACTGGGTTTGATGCCCCCTGCCTTCATACCATGTACATCGACAAACCCATGAAAGGGCACAACCTCATGCAGGCGATCGCCCGAATTAACCGCGTTTACTTCGAGAAACAAGGCGGCTTGATTGTAGACTATCTCGGCGTTGCCCAAGAACTCAAAAACGCGCTCTCCTTCTATGCCCATAGCGGTGGCAAAGGCGACCTCACTCTCGATCAAGACGTGGCGATCGGACTGCTGCTCACTAAGCTCGAAGTGGTTGAAGGCATCATGGGGGTGTTTGACTATCAGCCCTACTTTACCGCCAGTACAGGCAACAAACTCAGCATTCTCAAAGCCGCCACCAACTATGTTGCTGACCCGCAAATCAAAGACCGCTTTCTGGATGCCGTAACCGCCCTCTCCAAAATCTATGCCCTCACTGCTCATAATGAAGCGGCGATCGCCCAATCCGAAAAAATTTCCTTCTTTCAGGCCATCCAAGCCAGCCTTAGCAAACTAGAACCCACAGACGGCAACCTTAGCAATATCGAAATCGAAACCGCGATTCGGCAGGTCGTCGATCAGGCTCTCGTCAGCGATACCATCATCAATATTTTTGACGAAGCAGGCATCAAAAACCCCAACCTCTCCATCATCTCCGACGAATTTTTAGAAGAAGTCGAAGGCATGGAGCATAGAAATCTAGCAATAGAACTGCTCAAAAAACTGTTGCGCGAAGAAATTAAAGCCCAACGCCGTACCAACATCGTCCGCAGCCGTCAGCTCTCCGAAATGCTCGAAGATGCCCTTCGCCGCTACAAAAATCAGGCGATCAGCGTCACAGAAGTGCTGCAAGAGCTGATCGCAATGGGCAAGGATGTGCAAGCCGCCAAACAACGGGGCGAAGCACTGCAATTAGAACCCTATGAACTCGCGTTCTATGATGCCCTGGCTCAAAACGAAAGTGCGCGAGATGTGATGGGGCAAGACCAACTGCGAGAACTGGCGATTATCCTCGTGGCACGGGTACGCAAAACCGCTTCCATCGACTGGAATCTCAAAGAAAGCGTCCGCGCCAGAATGAAGGTGATGGTCAAACGTCTACTGCGACAATATGGCTATCCGCCGGATATGCAGGCATTGGCGATCGAGCTGGTGCTAGAGCAGGCAAAAGTATTCACAGAATTTGAAGTGGCAGCAGACCTATAGCTTTCACGCATAACTGCTGTGATTAACGCTCATCAAATCGTTTTCGTAGCGCAGCTTCAGCCTCTTCGCGGTCATCAAAGTGAACTTTTTCAGTCCCTAAGATCTGATAGTCTTCGTGACCTTTGCCTGCAATTAAAACCGTGTCTCCAGGTTGCGCCTGGGCGATCGCCGTTCCAATGGCAACCCGTCGATCCGCTTCTACAATCGAATGAGTTCCCGCCGGAATCCCCGCCACAACATCCGCCAAAATCTTTTGCGGATCTTCTGTCCGTGGGTTATCGGACGTGACCACAGCCAGATCTGCAAGACGGGCGGCGATCGCCCCCATCTGAGGCCGCTTCGTGCGATCGCGATCGCCCCCGCAGCCAAACACGCAGATGATTTTGCCTTTAGCAAAGGGACGGGCTGCTCTGAGCAAGTTTTCTAAGCTATCGGGGGTATGGGCGTAGTCGACCACTACAGAAATATCTTGATCGGGTTTGACGACAATTTGCTGCATTCGCCCTGGCACCCCCGTAAAGGTGGACAGGGTCTGAAGAATGGTGGATAGATCTAGATCAAGGGCTAAACCTGCGCCTACTGCCGCCAAAAAGTTGGCGACATTAAATTGACCCACCAGTGGTAGCTGAAATGCAGCATCGCCCCTAGGGGTATGGATTTGACCTGCAACGCCAGAAGAACCGTAGCTTAAGTCGCTGGTCCATAAATCGGCTGATTCAGACTGAGTGCTGTAAGTCCAAACTTGCTCAGGAGCGACGGTTTCAGCCAGCCTAACGCCGTAATCATCATCAATGTTGATCACGGCTTTACCCCTGAGATAGGTGGGCGTAAACAGCAGCGCCTTTGCTGCAAAATACTCCTCCATATCCTTGTGGTAATCCAGATGATCTTGGGTCAAGTTGGTGAAGATCGCCACGTCAAATTCACAGCCCAAGACTCGCTTTTGGGCTAACGCATGGGAACTCACTTCCATAATTCCGTAGTGGCAACCTGCTTCAATGGCTTGGGTGAGGGTTTGCTGAAGGTCTACCGAAAAAGGAGTCGTGTGCGTTGCGGTTTTCTCATATCCAGGCCAACGGGCGTAGAGGGTGCCTAACAGGGCAGATGGACGTTGAGTTTGGTTAAAATGGGTTTGATTTAAAAGCGCTTCGATGAGGTGGCTGGTAGTGGTCTTACCATTGGTTCCGGTTACGCCCACGGTTTTGAGTTTGCGGCTGGGGGAGTTATAAAACGCCGTGGCGATCGCCGCACAAGCTTCTGCCATATCGGTCATGGGCATCACTAGAGCCGTTGCAAGCGAAGTGGCGGGGGCTTCAACTTGTGTTGAGACTAACGCGGCGATCGCTCCTGCCTCAATGGCATTTGACCAAAAGCTGCCGCCATCGACACGGGTGCCTGGCATGCCAATAAACAAATCGCCAGGTTGACAGGCCCATGAATTGGTCGAGAGTCCTTTCACTTCTAGCTCAAGGGCTGGATGGGTAAGCGGCTGACCTTGAGGATCAGCCCAGAGGCTGGGGGGCAAAAGCGCTAGTAAATCACGAAGCTTAACCATACGCTTATCTCTCATCCCTGCTTGAAACTGAAGCTATTTTAAGCGCCCCGTGCCAGATTTTTCATCCCTTTCTAGAAAACTTGTGATTGAAAATCAAATGCGAAGGCTAGAGATGCCCTGGCAGAATCCGTTAATCTAGAGTCACGTTGTTAAGGCGATCGCATGACTTTTGTTGGACTTCATATTCACAGCGACTACAGCATGTTAGACGGGGCCAGTCAGCTCAATGACTTGGTCACACGCGCTGCGGAATTGGGGATGCCGGCGATCGCCCTTACCGATCACGGCGTGATGTACGGGGCAGTCGGGCTACTCAAAGCCTGTAAGGGCAAAGACATCAAACCCATCATCGGCAACGAGATGTACGTCATCAACGGGGATATTACGCTTCAAGAGCGTCGTCCTCGCTATCACCAGGTGGTGCTGGCAAAAAACACCCAGGGCTACCGTAACCTCGTCAAATTGACCACCATTTCTAGCCTTCAGGGCGTTCAGGGCAAGGGCATTTTCTCGCGACCCTGCATCAATAAAGATTTATTAGAGCAGTACCACGAGGGCTTAATTGTCACCAGCGCCTGTCTTGGCGGTGAAGTGCCCCAAGCCATCATGAAGGGTCGGCTAGACGTTGCTCGTCGCATTGCCCGCTGGTACAAAGACCTTTTTGGCGAAGACTACTATATCGAAATTCAAGATCACGGCTCTCAAGAAGACCGCGTGGTCAATGTCGAGATTATCCGCATTGCCCGTGAACTCGATATCAAAATTATTGCCACCAACGACTCTCACTACATTTCTTGCTACGACGTAGAAGCCCATGACGCGCTCCTGTGCATCCAAACGGGCAAACTCATCACCGAAGACAAACGCCTGCGCTATAGCGGCACAGAGTACCTGAAATCTGCTGAAGAAATGGCGCTGCTGTTTCGCGATCACCTGACAGATGACGTGATAGAAGAGGCGATCGCCACCACGTTAGAAGTCGCTGACAAAATCGAAACCTACGATATCTTTCGAGATCCTCAAAGCCCTTCCTATCAAGTGCCGCAAGGGTACACTCCCGAAACCTACATGGAGGAAATCACCTGGCTGGGGCTGCTCGATCGCCTTAAGGTAAAGTCTCGCGCAGACATTAACGCGGAGTATAAAGAGCGGCTTGAGTACGAGCTAAACATGCTCGAGCAAATGGGCTACTCCACCTATTTCTTAGTCGTGTGGGACTACATCAAATACGCCCGTGACAACGGCATTGCCGTAGGGCCAGGGCGGGGTTCTGCGGCGGGTTCTCTGGTAGCCTACGCGCTGGAAATTACCAACATAGACCCCGTACATCACGGCCTGCTGTTTGAGCGCTTTCTTAACCCAGAACGCAAATCTATGCCAGATATTGATACCGATTTCTGCATTGACCAGCGCGAAAAAATTATTGAGTACGTCACCCAAAAATATGGCGATGATCACGTTGCCCAAATTATTACCTTTAACCGTCTCACCTCCAAAGCTGTCCTCAAAGACGTGGCGCGGGTGCTGGATATCCCCTACGGCGAATCTGATCGCATGGCAAAGCTCATCCCCGTCTCACGGGGTAAACCAGCCAAACTCAAGGTCATGATTTCGGAGCAAACCCCCGCCCCAGAATTTAAGGAAAAATACGACACCGACCCCAGAGTGCAGCGCTGGATAGACATGGCAATCCGCATCGAAGGCACTAACAAGACCTTCGGCGTTCACGCAGCAGGCGTGGTGATTGCGGCGGAGCCGATTGACCAAGTGGTGCCCCTCCAGCGCAACAACGACGGTTCGGTCATTACCCAATACTACATGGAAGACCTAGAGTCTCTGGGCTTACTGAAGATGGACTTTTTGGGGCTAAAAAACCTCACCATGATCCAAAAAGCTGCCGAGCTAATTCAGCAAAATCGTCATGAG
>JANNDV010000112.1:0-3123 GCA_031387975.1 Acaryochloridaceae cyanobacterium OTE_75_metabat_521
GGATCTATGTCCCAACCGATGATTCGAGTTTTAACCGCTTTAATCAGAGAGATGACCCTAGCTTCTCCACGATGTCGCGCATCTAAGGGGTGACGGTCTATCTCTCTGGTCTTAAGATACAAGGGGTTAGGGGATGAGGGAATGCAGAGCGTATCGCTTCTAAACAATTCTGTAAGTTATTTAATCCACGATCCTTATGGATATTATTGGCACTATTTTCCATAGCCGTTTTGTAGCACAGACATCACGCTAAAGCTGGCAAGGTTTCAATGTTAAGACCCAACGGCATTTTCAAATCTAGAGATGACATCAGCCCACCACTGCAATGCAGTCCACTTCCACCTGTACATCTTTGGGCAATCGCGCCACTTCTACACAGGCACGAGCAGGCGCGATCGCCTCGTCAAAATAACGGGCATAAATTTCATTGACGGTGGCAAAGTCATTCATGTCTGCCAAAAAAACGGTCGTTTTTACCACATCTGACCACGCTGCACCCGCAGCCTTCAAAACCGCCTCTAAGTTCTCCATGACCTGTACCGTCTGCTGCGCCACATCACCTTGACCTATAATTGCCCCTGTTGCAGGGTCAAGGGCAATTTGCCCAGAGCAGAACACCATCACGCCACTGGCACGAATGGCCTGATTATAGGGACCAACAGGGGTTGGCGCTAAAGGGGTTTGAATGACATCACGAGACATAGCGGCGACTCACAAAAGTTACTCCTCAGCTATTGTGCCGTGGAATGGCAGAGGGGTGAAATCTCCCGTCACGGTTCTAAGAGTAAGACGGGCAGAGTGGCTGCGTGTAGAGCAGCTCTTCGGCGGCGATCGCCCCTTCGCAAGACGCCCACACCGACTGAATTTGAACCACTTGACCCGCCACTAAGCTCACAAGCGAAAAATTGCGATAGCTGATGCCGTCTTTCTCTAAAACCCTCGGCACACAGGCGGCATTGAGATATACCGTGCCATCATCTCCTACATGCACTCGCTTACGGAGCTGCTGCCGCGTATGGCGCAGAGCATGGTGCATGTGCCCAAACGTCACCAGCGCCACCCGTTTACCCGCTGCTTTGACCGTGGCGATCGCCGTTTGCAAATCGGGGTCGCCGTAGTCTCCACCAATGGGCATCCAGTCTCTGCCGCAGGGGTCTTCTGGGCGATCGCCCAAGCCCGTCGGCCCATTGTGGCTCACAAAAACAAGGGTTTCACACCGTGACTGCCGAGCGGCCTGCACAATGCGATCGCAGGAATCTTGCATGGAATGCACATCAAAGCGATCGGAGTAAAAGTCACCATGCTTCCAGTCTGGGCCACCCCAACTAAAGGGTCTGCCCCCCACAACCCCAAACTGCATCTGCGGAAAATCTCGCTGACTGTAGCCAATATGAGCAATGCCCAACATCTCAATCTGCTGCTGCACTCGGTCTTCGTAGCGGCGATCGTAGGGACACTTTTGGCGACCCCAAACCGTGGCGCTATACCAAGCGTCATGATTCCCTAGCGCCACTGCGACGGGGATAGACATTTCAGCAACCTGCTCAACAATCTCAACGGCTTCGTTGCCAAAGTCGCCCACAAATAGCGCTAAATCAACGCCTAAAGAGATTAGTGCCGACTCATCACGGTCATCCCACTGTCCGTGGACATCGCCCACGACGGCAATTTGAACGGGTTTGGAAGAGATGGCGACAGACTGCGATCGCGCCACCGATGAATGGGTCAAAACAAGTCTCCTGCATTGATCGGATGCATTATCAAAAAAATCTCAGCCTAAAAATCTCAGCCTAAAACCACCCCAAAAATCACCCTAATCTTGAATATACGCTTGTCCCATTGCTAAGGCTATCTCCGCTCGCATAAATTCCCGTCCTAAGTAAGCCGCATGATCAAGCTTCGTCACCCAAGGAATGTCTGGCACTTCAAAGATTTGAATACAGAGTTCCTTTGCCGTGTGCGCCTGAAAAATAGCCGTGGGCTGGCGTTCCACCTTAACGCCACAGGGGAACGGCTCACCCGTCTCTGGATCCACGGCTAGCCCTTTCTCGTTGATGGCATTGGTGAAGTGCTTTGCGTAAATCAGCGACGTTTCAGTGTCGATGTAGATAATAAAATATCCGCTCGGATCCAGTGCAATAAAGCGCTGGGACAATTTATCGTTAATCGCGGTTTGTTGTTCTAACAGAGAGGGCATTCAGTTCTCGCAGCGTTCTCAAATCAATCTGCATCAAGGTTTATATTCCCTAGTTTAGTGCGCTGCGATTCTTTTTTCTCGGAAACCTGTTTGTAGTGTGCCCATAGAATGGCTCTGAGCCTCAAAAATCAAAGCTTGTTGTAGAGACAATTAGAATAAAACTATCTATGCCACTCATGAGCAATTGGGCGATGAAAACCTTAGCAAAATGGTCTGTAGACGACTATCACGCCATGATTAAAGCGGGGGTTCTGTCCTCGCGCCATGTTGAGCTATTGGAGGGCGAAATTGTTGAAATGAGTCCAGAAACGCCCATCCATTACAATACTGCCAGTCAAAATTCAAATTATCTTCGAGAGATCTTGCGAGGCCAAGCCGCCGTTCGATTCAATGGCCCTATCACGCTAGAGACTTCAGAACCTGAACCCGATATTGCGATCGTGTGTTTGCCAGAGTCTATGTATGGCACCAGGCATCCAGGGGTAGAAGATATTTTTTGGCTGATTGAAGTGGCAAAAACCAGCCTCAGCAAAGATTTAGACTTTAAGGCAGCGATTTATGCCGCTGCCCATATTCCTGAGTATTGGGTGTTAGATTTAGCCAGCCCACGGGTGATTGTGTTCCGAGAACCCCAAGGTAGAGAATACCTGAGTCAACAGATTTTTCATGCCGGAATGCTCTCCCCTCTTGCTTTTCCTGATATTGCGATCGCCGTTGATCGCCTCACTGAGCCATGACTCTCATTTAACCCTAGGGCTTGTAGAGTTCTGGGAACTGGGTTTGAAGGGCCTTGATTTTGGGTAGGTCGTGTACCACCACGTAGGGGTAATTTGGGTTTCGAGCAATAAAGTTTTGATGGTAGTCTTCTGCTGCATAAAACTGGGTGAGGGGCGAAAGCTGAGTGGCGATCGCCGTCTTAAACACCC
>JANNDV010000131.1:0-4527 GCA_031387975.1 Acaryochloridaceae cyanobacterium OTE_75_metabat_521
TCGGCAAAGTCAGAAACGGTTCTCTGCCGGGAACCTGGAGTAAGCGGTCGATAGTGACGAATGCCCATTGCTAAAACACTCTAGCCTTTAATACTGCTGCGTTCTTCTACTGAAATTGGGGAGACTATACGTCTGGGAATAGCGTGATGGTGTCGCCAGGGGCAAGGGTCACAACTGCTCTCTTGTACTGGGATCGAAACCCTGCAAACTTACCGACTCGGCGCTTTTTGCGCGGTGGGTTTTGGGTACTAATACCCGTCACCTTGACGTTAAACAGTTCTTCGATCGCTGCTCGAATTTGAGGCTTGTCGGCACGGGGATCGACTTCAAAGGTGTACTGGTTATTCTCTAGAAGCATGGTTGCTTTTTCTGTCACCAGGGGTCGACGAATGATATCCGCTAATGCGGTCGGAATAAGCTTACTCACCGAAGACCTCCTGAATTTTTGCGATCGCAGATTCGGTCACAAGCACGCGATCCGCCGCGAGAATATCGAATACATTGAGATTGTTTGCCAAAATTAGTTTTACCTTGGCGATATTACGCGCCGACCGATAGACCGTTTCATCTTTTTGGCCCACAATCAGCAGAACCTTCGCCTGAGGATCAATGCCCCAGCGAACCATCGCTGCGAGCAATTCCTTTGTCTTGGGCTGTGGCAAATGAGCGGCAAAATCAGCGACTACGATCAGATCTTCCGCTCTGCTTAGAAGCGCGGTAGTCAACGCCAAGCGACGCTCTTTCTTATTCATCTTGATCGTGTAGTCCCTTGGCTTAGGCCCAAAGGAAACACCACCACCCCGCCATAACGGAGACCGAATCGACCCAGCACGGGCGCGACCTGTACCCTTTTGTCGCCAAGGTTTGCGACCGCCACCTCTGACCTCAGCTCGTGTCTTCGTTGAGGCATTTCCCTGACGGACGTTAGCCAACTGACGAATTAGAGCGCGGTGAACAATATGAGGAGCATTTTCTTCGTTGGCAGTCTTCAGATCAAAAGAGGCTTGACCTGATTCTGCTCCTTGCCAGTCTCGAACTACACAGTTAACCATTCTCGTCTCTCTGCAAACTTGATAAAGCGATCAGCGCAATCAGCGCAATAAACTAAGTGAGGCCAACAATGGTTGCCGGACGGATATTCAGAAGCGCACCGGACTTTCCAGGAAGCGCACCCTTAATAATGAGGAGGTTTCGCTCTGTGTCCACTCTAATCACTTCCAACTTCCGGATTGTCACCTGCTTACCACCAAGGCGACCCGCCATCCGCTTACCAGGGAAAACCCGACCAGGGGTTGTACCTGCGCCCGTAGAACCAGGCAGTCGGTGATTCTTAGAACCGTGAGCCATGGGACCCCGCGCAAAGTTGTGACGCTTTTGGTAGCCAGCGAAACCACGGCCTGTGGTGTCACCGGTTACGTCAATCACTTGACCGACTTCAAACTGATCAACGGAGAGCACTTGACCGAGTTCGTAGCTGCTCACGTCATCTAAGCGATACTCTTTCAGGTGTCGCAGAGGTGCAGAGTCAGACTTTTTCAAGTGACCTAGCTCTGGCTGATTGAGCGACTTTTCTTTGGTTTCGCCGTAGCCCAACTGAATGGCGTTGTAGCCATCGGTTTGAGTGGTCTTCACTTGAGTCACAGGGCAAGGACCAGCCTGCACAATAGTGACCGGGATTGAGCGTCCTTTCTCGTCAAAAATCTGGGTCATGCCCAGCTTTGTTCCTAAAATACCAACAGACACAGTAAACGTTCTCCCTTCACAATGTATCGGGAGAGCCGATGAGCCTATTGTCCCTAAGCTCAATTTCGACTCACCTCAGAGAGTTGCACATTCGGACGAGAGCATCGTTTCTCTAAGAACTTAGAGAAAAGACAGAAGATGATCGTCTTCTTATTAGGCTAATCACTGCATAAAGCCCAGAAAGCTAAAGTCAGGCGCTGAACCATACCTAATGTGTGCCAGGACTTGAACAGGTTATTTTTGTTCAGTATCCTATTTTGGCAGCAGCTAACAATCATAAATTAAATCTGGAGTTCTGTCTATAGTGAACTTTATGTCTTTAGAAAACCTGCCAGTCGGTCTAGGTTTAGTGCAAAACTGAAGGGAATCCATTGAGAGCACGGCTCGGGTTTGCGAGATCGTTGGCTTTTTTGACGCTTATGTTTAGAACCGATAAACCATGACTGATATCACGACAAATGTGCTTCTCTTGGCTGCTGTTGCCATCTTGGGGTGGGGGCTGTATCGCGCTCGGCTATTGGGGAAACTGGGCATTTTGGCGTGGTCGCAATCCTTTACTTTAATGGCACCCTGGCTGATTTTGTTTGGGCTAATGAGCGCAGGTATTGCAGTGAATTTAGCCAGCATTTTGTTTTTGCTGGTGGGTTCTGTCATTCTCTACATATTTTTAGGTCGGCAACTGCGGACGCTGGCGCTGCAAAATCCGCCAATTAAATCGGCTGTGGCAGAGTCAAGCACAGAAAATGGATTGCTGAAGGTAGAAAATACGCCAATCACCTCTACGCCTTCAGTGCCTGATTCGGCTGCGATTGAACCCCCTCCCATGCCGCCAGAGGACTTACAGGCACTTAAAGGCATTTTTGGAATTGATACATTTTTTGCAACGGAGACGATTCCCTACCAAGATGGGGTAATTTTTAAGGGGAACCTGCGGGGAGACCCTGATGGGGTGTGGGCACAGCTTAACCAGAAACTGGAGAAGGTCTTGGGCGATCGCTACCGACTTTTTCTGGTGCAAAACCCCAAGGAAAGACCCGTTACCATCATCTTGCCCAGCCGCAATGACCCTAAACCCAGTACCCCAGCCCAAAAGGTCTTGTCCATAGGGCTATTGGTAGGTACCTTGGCGACCTGCTGCGCGACTGCGGGTGTCTTGCTTCAGTTTGATTTATTTGAGCACTTTGAGCGGTTTTCAGAAACACTGCCCATTGGTATCGGGTTATTTAGCGTTTTGATCGTCCATGAGATTGGGCATCAGGTGATAGCGCGCCACCATCAGGTCAAGCTGAGCTGGCCCTTCTTTTTGCCTGCCCTTCAGCTTGGCTCTTTTGGCGCACTCAACCGATTTGAGTCTTTATTTCCCAACCGTAAGGTGCTGTTTGATGTGGCCTTTGCAGGGCCAGCAGCAGGGGGAATTTATTCCCTTGTGCTGTTGATAGTGGGTTTGGTGATCTCAAGCCCCAACAGCCTCTTTAAGATTCCGTCCTTATTTTTTCAAGGCTCTATTTTAGTCGGGACTTTAGCCCGCGTTGTGCTAGGAGATTCCCTGCACGAGAGTGTTGTGGGCGTTAGCCCGCTGATGGTGATTGGCTGGATTGGCTTGGTGATTACAGCGCTCAACCTAATGCCTGCGGGTCAGCTTGATGGAGGCCGCGCCGTCCAGGCTATCTACGGTCGTCGAACCGCTGGTCGAACCACCTTTGTGACGCTGATTTTTTTGGGAATTGCATCCCTGGTTAATTCCTTGGCGCTTTATTGGGCTGCCATCATCTTGATTTTGCAGCGAGATTTAGAACGCCCGAGCCAAAACGAGCTGTCTGAACCCAATGATGCCAGAGCAGGGCTGCTTTTATTGGCGCTGTTTTTGATGATTACGACGCTGATTCCGCTGACGCCCAGCTTGGCAGGACGACTGGGGATTGGCCTGTAGGAGTGAAAAGTAGTATTAATGTACTTGCCTGGCACACTTATTTGGCATACGCAAGATTGATCTAACGCATCGACTTTTGCAAAGCCCTTGATGCACAATATTTCTAGCATTAGAATCTCTAGCATTAATGATGTCTATCAAACGCGAAAGCGCAACACCCAATGAGTTTTGAATACCCTGAAAACTTGCGATATCGAGACTCCCATGAGTATGTGCGTATAGACGGAGATATCGCGACCATCGGCATTTCGGCCTTCGCCGTGGAACAGCTTGGAGACATTGTTTTTATAGAGCTGCCCGATATGGGGGACACCCTGACGCAAGGTGAAACCTTTGGCTCTGTAGAATCGGTTAAGGCCGTAGAAGACCTCTACGCTCCTGTGACAGGCATTGTGGTTGAGAGCAACGCGACTGTGACGCAATCTCCTGAACAACTGGCAGTAGACCCCTATGAACTAGGGTGGCTGCTCAAAGTTAAGTTAAACGGAGAGCCGGATCTTTCTGAGATGATGTCTGCCGGAGAATACCGCGATCGCGTTGAAGGCGAATGATGCCAAAAGTGACATCAGAATGAATCTTCCAAACTCATGAGATCCTTAGAAAAATCAATAAAACGTTAGCAAATGAACGCGATAAAGCCCTGAAAACTGTATCTAAGCTTACAGGACTGTATCGAAAGGTTAATAAAAGTTGAAATTTAGATCTACAAAAGCTATGATCTCGTCGAGTTTGGTAACGATCACTACACTTGATTGCCATAGAAGGAGGTACGGGGTTTGGCAAGAAGACGGAAGCGCAAAAGTCGTCGTCGTCAAGAAGGGCGACGAATCTTAGAATGTGTTCCTCAGTACAGT
>JANNDV010000133.1:0-22561 GCA_031387975.1 Acaryochloridaceae cyanobacterium OTE_75_metabat_521
CAGCCCAACTTCAGGAGCTACATTGCCCAGTGATTTATACCGTCCCGATTGGTGCACTTTACACGCCAAAAGGCATTGGCAAATCCTTTGAGAATCCGCATATTGTGCCGATGATCAATATCTATCATTATTCGGGCGATCTCCCTGGCGAGTCATTCGATCCAGATGTGGATTTTAGCTCAGACGGTTTAGATGCGATGGCTAGTTTGGTGGAGCGTCGGGTTGATGTTGATGCGGTTTTTGAATCGAAGATTCAGCTCTATGACTTATGTAAGGCGAGTGGCGGACATTTACGATTTTTGATGCAGATGGTGCGAGAGGCTTGTCTGATTGCGGAAGGGCTAGAACATGTCAAAGTGCAAGATGCAGATGTAACCTTTGCGATAAAGCAACTTCAGTTTCGATTTGAACGGGAAATTCCGTCTAGTTACTATGAGGTGTTGGCGAAGATTGCCCAAGAGAAAAAGCAGGTGGATGATTTCATTAGCCCAGAGACGTTGTACATCACAGCAGTGCTGGAATACAACGGAGAGAGTCGATGGATGTATCCAACTCCGGTGGTGAGGCGCAGTGCCCTTTTTCAAGAAGCGCTTATTAAGCTCAGCCATGAACAACAAAACGAATAATCTTGCCTCAGAGGTAGCGGAGTTTGCTGGGGTTAACCAGGAAGCCATTATCCAATTAACAACTTTTGCGCACATTTCCCAGGGGTTTACGCTGGCGTTTGCTGAGGTGAATTTTGCGCTGGATTTACCGCTATTGGTTCAGGTATTGGAGGGGCATCGGCGGTGTAGGGATGTTCAGTTTGTGGTGATTCGGATTGATGACCCAGAACTGGAGTTTGTTCTGAGTGCCATTAAGGAAAAGCTACAGGCGGTTGAGTTAGACCCCACTAAAAAACTTGTGTTGATAGTGGTGGGGTTAGAACGGGCGATCGGATATGTGGATCATGGCAAAACGCCAGAAGTAATTGCAAATTTTAATTTTGCACGAGATTTATTCCCTCGACAGTTGCCTTATCCAGTCGTTTTTGTACTGCCTGACTATGCTCTAACACGCTTGGCGAGAGGGGCACATGACCTGTGGGCGTGGACTTCGGCTTCGGTTCAAATTCGATCAGGGCGGCAAAGAATTGAACAGGTGCATGAGCAAGTTTTTGAGATTGGGCGACTGTTTGGGAGCGACGATAAGCCTGTAAAGCAAGAGCGCATTGATCTTTTGCAGCGTCTGCTTACGCAATATCAGCCCACACTCGGTAAACCCGATGCTGAGTTGGCACCGTTGCGTCTCAATATTTTGGACGAGTTGGCTGATGCCTATTTCAGTCTCACTGATGTGCAGACTGCGAGGCATTTTTATACTGAGGCGTTAAACCTAGCCCGAACGATTGGGAAGGAATGGACTCAGGCCAATGCATTGTTTGGGTTAGGCAGAACATCTGCTTTTTTCGACAATTATGATGAAGCCTTAACTTTGTATGAACAGGCGCTGGGACTTTATAAAGTAGTCGATGATCCCGTGGGCGAAGCCAATACCTTAAAAGCGATCGGCGATGTTCTACAGTTCCTTAAGCAAAGTCAAGAGGCGTTAAATCGCTACGATGAAGCTCTTCAGCTCTATAAAACCACGGGTAATCTATTGGGCGAAGCCAATACCTTAAGAGCGATCGGCGATGTACTCCAGTTCCTTGACCAACGTCAAGAGGCATTGAATCGCTATGATGAAGCCCTTCAGTTCTATAAAACCATGGGTGATCGATTGGGCGAAGCCAATACCTTAACGGCGATCGGCGATGTGCTTCAGTTCCTCAATCAACGCCAAGAGGCGTTGAATCGCTACGATGAAGCCCTTCAGCTCTACAAAGTCACGGGTTCTCGATTGGGCGAAGCCAATACCTTAACAGAGATCGGCGATGTACTACTTCAGCATGAAGACTTCGATCAGTCTGCTAGCCATTTTAAAACTGCCTACGGTCTGTATTGCAATATTGGTGATCGCTACAGCCAAGCCCGTATTCTGCTCACCTCCATTGCCCCAGTTTTGTTAAGACAAGAGAAAACAGAAGAAGCGATCGCCGCCATCACCGAAGCCGCTGAACTTGCAGCAGAAATCGGCTATGAACCCATGCAGCAGCACGCCGCCGATTTGCTCAAAACGCTCCAACAACAAGAAGCGTAAAGACCGTGTTTCAATTCTTGTAACCATCCAAATCCCACAAAAAATCGGGCTAGCATGATGCGATAGAAACAAAGGGTCGCAAACCATGAAGCAATGGCGTGTTTTTGGGTGTGGGTTATGTGCAGCACTGTTAATTTTGGGCTGGGTTGCGCCAGCTTGGGCGTTTTGCGGGTTTTACGTGTCTAAGGCTGACACCACACTGTTTAACAAGGCTTCTCAAGTGGCGATCGCCCGTGATGGAAATCGCACCGTCATTACAATGGCAAATGACGTGCAGGGCAATATCAAAGACTTTGCTGTCGTCGTCCCTGTGCCGATGGTCTTAAAACAAGAACAGGTTCACGTCGGCGACCCCAAGGTTCTCAAGCGACTAGATGCCTTTAGCGCTCCGCGCCTTGTGGAATACTTCGATGCCAACCCTTGCGAGCCTCAAAGGTTAGAACAACGGGTCATGTCCGCCCCGGCGGCTCAAGGCTTTGCGGATTCATTGAAAGCGCGCTCTAGTAATGCGCTAGGGATTACGGTGGAAGCCCAGTTTAGCGTGGGCGAGTATGACATTGTGGTGCTGGGAGCCAAAGAATCCAACGGTCTTGAAACCTGGCTGCTTCAAAACGGCTACAAAATCCCCCGTGGTGCAGCGCCATTGTTTCGCCCCTATATTCGCCAGAACATGAAGTTCTTTGTGGCGAAGGTGAATCTCAAAGAATTTAATAAAGCAGGCTTTGAGTTTTTGCGCCCCATTCAAATGGCCTACGAATCGCCCAAGTTTATGCTGCCGATTCGCCTAGGGATGATTAATGTAGGCACTGCCCAAGATTTGGTTGTGTATATTCTCTCCCCCAAAGGCCAAGCTGAAGTGGTCAACTACCGCACGGTCAATGTGCCTTCCGATGCCAATGTGCCGCTATTTGTGAAAGAGGAATTTGGCAAAGTCTACCCAGCGCTGTTTGGAACCGCCTATGACCGCGAAGGCCGCAACATCGTTTTTCGAGAATATGCCTGGAATATGGGCAACTGTGACCCCTGCTCTGCCGACCCGCTCACGCCAGAAGAACTGCGACAGGCGGGCGTGTTTTGGATGGATGATTCGTCTCAACCCCAGCCTCGCTCTGGCGGCGGTCGGTTTGCACCACCCTGGATGAGCAATAACGTCTTTATTACACGGCTGCATGTGCGCTATACCCGCGATAAGTTCCCTGAAGATTTGGTGTTTCAAGAAACGGCCAATCAGCAAAACTTTCAGGGTCGCTATGTGTTAACCCATCCCTATAAGGGTGAGCTGAGCTGTGGGGCGGGTAAGCAGTATGTGCGATCGCTCCCCGCTCGATTTGAGAAAGAAGCCCAAACCTTGGCAAACCTAACGGGATGGAATATTAGCGAGGTTCGCAAAAAAATGAATCTTCAGCAGCCCATCCCTGAAGGTTGGTGGCGTAAGCTATGGCGTAGCGTTGCCCCATCCTTTTTTGGATAAACGCCGTAAAACTTACTCGTCTGGCTCTATGGTGCTGAGTAACCCATGCATTTGAAGGGTTTCGCTGTAAAATTCGGCATGTTCTAGCGCACAAACAATGACTAAGGCTAGTCCGTGGTTGTGCGCTTCCATCATGACGTTGAGTGCTTGTGGCTCGGTCAAGTTGGGGATCGTTTGGATCAAAATGCCAACCACAAATTCCATTGAGTTGAAGTCATCGTTATGGAGCAGCACCTTATAGCGCGGCGCTAGCTTACGAACTGTTGACGGTTTAGCTAAAATTTCGACAGACATACGTTAAATCCTTTCAACCCATCTAGAAACAGCGTCATCTAGAAGCTGTTTTGTGAACTTGTTCTAAAAATTAATTTTGATGCAGGCAGCTTTGATAGACTTCAGACTCTAAACAAGCGTAAAGCCGCTGCCTGCTATCTAGTCTTTTTAGTTTACCAACTTCGTCTGATTTAGGTAACAATCTACGTTCGTGGATAATCGCCATCAAGAGATGAGCACCGTCAACCGCTAAAATTTATACCCAACCCCAGTAGACACCCTGACGTTGCAACATTTGTAGTAACATTAGGGTGTGTCAGAAAAATTGGGGGACTTCAAGATGATTCTCAATGTAAAGAAGCGAGGCAATTCGCTCAGCGTAATTATTCCAAAAGAAATGGCGGTAGAGATGGACGTTACGGATGGCGACCCACTCTTTGCGACAAAGACGCCTACTGGATATGAGCTTTCGTCCTATGATCCTGATTTCGCTAAGAAGGTTGAAGTTGCGCGACGAGGGATTAGAAAATACCGTAATGCGCTGGTAGAGCTTGCCAAGTGAAAGAACCCTGCTGGTTAGATGCCCGTGATGTTTGTGCGATTCACGGTGAAATCGTAGCAGAGACGGGCGGCAGTGCAGGCATCTTAAATGAGGGTGCGCTGGATTCAACCCTCAATAAGCCGAAAAACTTGTATTTTTATAGTGATGAGGCGGCAACGGTTTATGAGTTGGCAGCAGCCTATGCCTATGGACTTGTTAAAAATCACTGCTTTGTGGATGGTAATAAAAGAATTGCGCTGATTGCAGCCTATACGTTTTTGGCAATCAATCATGTTGAATTAAATGCGTTAGAGATTGACACAGCCAGCTTTTTCCTGGATTTAGCCGCCAGCAGTGAAACTCAGGATGCAGCAATGAAGCGACTGACCGAGTGGTTAGAAGTAAATAGTGCAGCAGTTATCGAATAGCCGGAACGCAAATTGTTATGGTTGTCATCACAGCAAAATGGACGATTGATGAGTACCACCACATGATCGCGGCGGGGCTTTTGGATGATCGCCGTGTGGAGCTACTGAAGGGAGAAATTGTCGAGATGTCGCCAGAAGGGGAACCTCATGCCTACTCTTGTAGTGAGGTAGGAGACTATTTACGAAGTCGATTGGGCGATAAGGTCAAAATTAGAGAAGCGCACCCGATTACGCTGCCGAATCATTCTGAGCCGGAGCCAGATATTGCGATCGCCCAGCCCCTAGGCCGAGAGTACCTTCAGCATCACCCCTATCCCGAAAACATTTTCTGGCTAATTGAATACTCAGAATCCAGCCTAGACAAAGACCTGGAAACGAAACGGCATCTTTATGCAGAAGTGCAGATTCCTGAATATTGGGTCGTTAATCTCAAAGACAGAACGCTGATCATTTTTCGAGATCCTCAGAATGGAGATTATGGATTGAAGGTCACGCTATCAGAGGGGACGGTTTATGCGTTGGCGTTTCCAGAGATTGCTTTAGCCGTTGAGGCGATTATCAGTCTTTAGTTGATTTGACGACGGGATCTTGTTCATTGGTTGGGGTTCACATGAGCAAGGCTAGATCTGGGGCATCTGATAGCATAGAAATATCATTAGGATCGTGGATTAAATAAGATCCAGAATTGCTTAGGATCCATACGCCTTGCACTCCCTCATCTCCCTTCGGCAAGCTCAGCGCAACGCCTAACCCCTTCTCCCAGGACGGGAGAAGGGGAACAAGATTCTTACTCCCCTCTCCCGTTCTGGGAGAGGGGCTGGGGGTGAGGGTCAAAGTTGGAGGTTCTTAAATTCACGATCCTTAGGTTGGCTCACAAAGATGCTTGGAGGTTTCTATGTCAACTGCCACGGTTCCTGACTTATCTGTTGATAAGCTGTTACTAAATGTGAGCCATGCCAAGCTAACCGTAACGCCAGAGCATTTTGACCAACTTTGTATCGACAACCCAGATCTACGCCTTGAGTTAACAAAGGATTGCGAGTTGATTGTTATGGCTCCAGCGGGTGGTGAAAGTGGTGAGCGAAACCTAGACTTAGCCATTGATATTGGGATCTGGAACCGACAAAGTAATTTGGGTCGAACCTTCGATTCATCAACGGGTTATGACTTCACCGCATTGGGGGGTGGAAAATTATCGCCAGATGTATCTTGGATTGAGAAGTCGCGGCTGGAGGGCGTTGAGATTGTCGGGTTTATCCCAGTCGTACCTGATTTTGTAATCGAGCTACGTTCTGCGACGGACAATTTGAAGCCGTTACAGGAGAAGATGCAGGAATATCGACGGCTTGGGGTGCGGTTGGGGCTGCTTATTAATCCTAAAAGTAAACAGATTGAGGTCTATCGTCCTGGGCAGGAAGTGGTAGTCTTAGAGTCACCTAGCTTGGTCGATTGTAGTGAGGTGATGCCAGATTTGGTTTTGAGTATGAGCCGGATTTGGTAATTTTCAATCTCTGACTTGGCTGAGAGAGCAAGGCTAGATCTGGGGCATCTAATAGCATAGAAATATCGTTAGATTGGCTCTTAAAGATATTTGGAGGTTTCCATGACAACTGCCACGGTTCCTAAATCATTTGTTGATGTGCTGTTGCTAAATGTGAGCCATGCAAAGCTAACCGTAACGCCAGAGCATTTTGACCAACTTTGTATCGACAACCCAGATCTACGCCTTGAATTAACAAAGGATTGCGAGTTGATTGTCATGGCTCCAGCGGGTGGTGAGAGTAGCAGAAAAAATCTTAACTTAGCGACTGATGTCGATATTTGGAATCGCCAAACTAATCTGGGCGAAGCATTTGATTCATCCGGCGGTTATGACTTCATCGCATTTGGGGGCGGAAAATTATCGCCGGATGTGTCTTGGATTGAAAAGTCGCGGCTGGAGGGGGTTGAGATTGCCGGGTTTATCCCAGTGGTACCTGATTTTGTGATTGAGCTACGTTCTGCGACGGATAATTTAAAGCCGTTGCAGGAGAAGATGCAGGAATATCGACGGCTTGGGGTGCGGTTGGGGTTGCTCATTAATCCTAAAAGTAAACAGATTGAGGTCTATCGTGCTGGGCAGGAAGTAGTGGTCTTAGAGTCACCTAGCTTGGTCGATTGTAGTGAGGTGATGCCAGATTTTGTTTTGAGTATGAGCCGGATTTGGTAATTTTAAATTTCTGACTTTTAGGGAGGGAAAGGTTTATGTCCTAGCGTTTCCAGGGATTGCTTTAGTAATAGAGGTAATCATCAGTCTTTAGTTGATCGAATAGGTTTGGTTTTTAGGCGGCTTAATTCTTTAGATAGGATTGTACTGATGAAGCTTGGGTACAGTATATTGCTCGGAGAATATATAGATGCTTCTCATATTCAGCACACTGATTGTGAATTATTTCAAGTAGTATGTCCGGCTTGTAATGAGCCAGTATTTAAAGTTGAAAGAGTACCTAATAATACGCAGAATTCAGTTGAATACTTGTCACATTACACTGTATCTAATTCATATCAACCAGATTGTGAGCTTCGGATTAAAGGTTTTTCGGAATCACAATTCAAAAAACATAATTCTATCTCTCGTAACCAACGTTTAGAATATTTTCTCTCTGTGTTGCGTCAGATGATTGGGCAAAACCCCATTTATGCAAATAGTTATAAAAAAACACACGGTCAGCTTAATGGTTCTAAGTCGCTGAAGTGGTTCCGAGAAAGACTTTACGAGCATACTATCAATCAAAATATAATAGAACAAGCATTTTATGATATCTCCGATGAGTATATTAATGACATTACTAGTGCAGGAGGTAATATTAGGACAGCCTTTTCAGTTTCTGTACAAAAACGTATTGCTTTTGATATGTGGAAGTATTTACTCTCTAAAAAAGGACAGTCAAATTATGATTTTTTGTTCAATCATGGCTACATTAATTTACTAGGTAGACTTATGCAGGCAAATACAACCAGAAAGTGGTTGCCTGAAGAAGAGCTTATGGCAAATTATCTTTCAAAGCTAGTGAATATTAGTAAGGAAAAGGGGATACATATTCTTGCTCAAATGGGAAGTACACCTGTTGGGCCGCCATTTGCTATTGCAGGCAGTGATCTTCTTAGTAAAGCTGCCTCAGAAATTACTCATGAGATGATAGGAGCACTAATTGCTCTTCCATTCTTTGAACAGATCAAGAATGCACAAAAATTGAAAGCTTTAGCGTAAAATACTCACGTGATTAACAGTAGGTTAACCAGCCGCCTAATACTTCAGCGCACCAGAACGCTGGATTAAACTTCAGATTCATTTTAATAGATTCGTGTCTGGCAACTTTTGTATAAGTAGCAAGAATAGTGCAGTATTTAAATACAGTAAATGAGAGGCTACAAACAACCTCGTACCTTTAGCAGAGTCAGCCTACAAAATTGAGCGTTACTCTATAAGTCACAAAGTAAACTGGATACGCCCAGCGAGCTTACACCTGAGCTTTCTTTCCTTCAACTAAAGGTGCGCTATGGATTTGGAAACGCAGCCCAACATTCAGCCCAAAACCGAAGCGGAGCTAAAGAATCCACGAACGCCTAGTGTTGGCGGCGGAATGCCCGTCATCCAATACTGGGCAGAGCAGACCCTCTCCCCCAATGGGCCACAAATTTGGAAAACGCTCCTGCACAAAAGCTCATGCCTTTCTTGTGCGTGGGGTACCGGAGGTCAGAAAGGCGGCTTCGTCAACGAAGAAGGAGAAACGCTCCAGCGCTGTGCAAAAAGCGTAGAGGCGATCGCCCACGAACTCAAGCCTGCCATTCTACCCGAAGTCTTTGCCCAGCGCACCATTGCCGAACTGCAACAGCTCACCTCTCAACAGGCCGACCAGTTAGGACGGCTCAGCTTTCCGATGATTTTGAGGGCAGGGAGCCAGCACTATGAACGGATTGGGTGGGATGAGGTTTTTGTGATCGCCGAAGCCGCCTTCCGTAAACCGCCCGAACGGGTCGCCTCCTATAGCTCTGGACGCTCCTCCAACGAAGCAGCGTATTTATTGCAGCTTATGATTCGGGCGTTAGGGTCTAACAACCTCGCCGACTGCTCAGATTTATGCCATGTCCCTTCTACCATGGGTCTGAGCAAAATGTTTGGCTCCGGTACCTCAATGGTGAGCCTAGAAGATCTCAAGCAGTCAGACTGTGTAGTGTTGATGGGTTCTAATGCACCCGCCAATCAGCCCCGCCTCATGAATGAGCTGATTAAACTGCGCGATCGCGGCGGTAAAGTCATCGTCATTAACCCCTTAGTCGAATTAGGATTAGTCAAGTTTGCATCACCTGCATTCATAAAATCGCTAATCGCTGGCTCCGATATTTCATCGCTTTATCTTCAGCCCCATCCAGGCAGCGATGTAGCGCTGATGGTAGGCATTCAAAAATCGTTAATTTGGCAAGGGTTTGATCAGTCTGAATACCTTAAAAATCACGCTGACGGCTGGGAAGCCGTGGTTGAGTATGCCACGATCACCCCTTGGGAAACCATTACCCAAAACTGCGGCGTTTCTCAAGCAGAAATTGAGGCAGCAGCAGCCATCATTGGCACCTCCCAGCGTGTGGTATTTGCTTGGTCAATGGGCATTACCCAGCATGCAAACGGCACGGATAACGTTTTTAGTATTGCCAACACCGCGCTGCTTTCAGGCAATGCAGGTAAACCAGGTGCTGGAACCATGCCGATTCGTGGGCATTCCAATGTGCAGGGCTTTGGGTCAATGGGGGTAACAACCCATCTCAAAGAAGAAATTAGGGCAACCCTAGAGAGACTGCTTGATCGCCCTCTCAGCCGCGTTCCTGGCTACAACACTCACGCCTTAGTCGAAGCTGCCGATGACGGCAAAATTGATGCATTGCTTTGTTTGGGTGGCAATCTGTACGCAGCCAACCCTGACTTAAAACAGGCCAAGCAGGCTTTAGGTAAAGTCGAAACCATTATCTATCTCGCCACAAAACCCAACCTTGGTCACTTTCATGGCTTGGCACAGCAGAATACCCTGGTGCTTCCCGTCTTTGCCCGATTTGAGAACCCTCATAAAGTCACCACAGAATCTGGCAACAACTTTGTGCGCCTCAGCGACGAAGGCGACACCCATCTTAAATCGGCTGACCTGATTGCAGAAGTAGACTTTTTGACCGAACTTGCCCATCGACTCCACGGCGAAACGCCCGTGCAGTGGCGCAAATTACAAGACACGCGCTACGTGCGAGCGCTGATTGCCCAAACTATCCCAGGCTATGAAAAAATCGGCACCATTGATGACACCAAGACCGAATTCATCATCGCCAACCGGATTTTTCATGAGCCGAAGTTTGCCACGCCTAGCGGCAAGGCCAAGATGTTTGTAACGCCTTTGCCTGAACTTTCACTCCCTACGCTCATAGACTTTGAGGTTCCAGCAGCAGCGCAGGGTATTGTCTTAGCCCTAGGCACAGGCCGCAGCTATTCTCAGCACAATACGGTGGTTTATGGCGAGGGCGATAAATATCGCGGCATGCCGCACCGCAACTGCGTTTTGATGAATGCCGCCGATGCAGAGAACGCGGGATTAGTGGAGCATCAACGGGTGACGGTGAGGGGCGATCGCAGCCAGCTAGACGACGTAGAAATCATCTACGGGTCAATTCGTGAAGGTGCCGCGCTGATGTTTTACCCAGAGGTCAACGTCATCTTTAAGGCGAACGTTGACCCAAAATCAGGCATCCCAGCCTATAAACGAGTTCCGGTTGCAGTTTATGCCTCGTAGACGAACTTTTGAGCATTTAACACTCTCGAATGAGGCGATCAATTTCTTGAGCAACTTCAGGCGCAGTTTTATCCCAGTAATGAGTATGGGCACCACCACCCAAGCAAAACTCACGGCGTGTTAAACCCGGGTCGGCTGAAATAAAGTTGGGCGTATTTTGAGCCTCTACGCGAAACCACTGTTCTATCGCCCGATCTGAGCGCCAAATATAGCGACCCACATAGTCGCCGCTGCGAAAACAGTTCACCCATGTCTTTACGCCCAGCAAGTTCTCAGGGCAAGGTTTCACCTTTGACTCGAGCGCTAACGTGGTGCCAATAGAAGCAGGTTCGTTAATCGCCCAGCGATAAAGATGGGGAAAGGCGTAGCTATAGAGCTGGCGCAGCGGCGAACCCATCGTGAACAGAGATATCTTTTTAGACGTTTCAAGCTGCACCAAGGCAGGGTCAGGATCGATCGCCAAAAACCGTAGTAAATCTGCACTAATCACGGTGCCCTGACTATGCGCCACGATGATAAAAGCATCATAGGGTTCGCCTTCGGGCGTAACTCGACGGCATAAATATCGCAGGAGCGACGTGTAGCGCGCATAAATTCGAGCGCTAGGGTTATCGTTTCGCGGATGGAGACGCAAATAATTATCGACATCTAACACCGCATCAATCACGCCCCGCAGCCCTAGAGAAAGCTGATTTAAGCGCCCCCCAAAGGCAATAAGACTGGTGGCAGAGGCCGTCAACAGTCCAGCAACCCAGGCCAAAAGAATGCTCGTCGAGCCAGAGATGAGCTTCATTTCAGGGAAAAAATGAAGTAAAAGAGATTCTCGGTTGCCACCAAGCAGCGAGATCCCATCAATGGTTCCTATAAAAAAGAGTATTGGAATAACCCAGGAGACAATCCAATCTCCTGGGCCTAAAATCAGCTTTAATCCATTGTTAAGCCAATGCCCCAGACCCTGACTAAACATGTTTTTGGGGTCTTTGTTTCCTCCCGGAAAGATTTCTGTGAGAACAGACGGCACCAGAACCCAAAGCAGTATAGCCAACGCCAATACCGTTGACAGCATAATGAATACCGCCAATGCGGATCCAGAAAAAACCGTAAGACGGTTGACAAACTGAGCAAAATCTAAGGGTGGCTTTATGTTCTTAAAAAACCATAGGGGTTTATAAATCGCTTTGTCGGGCAATAGAGAAACCGACAGTTGTGCCAAAGCCGTCCACAAAGAAAGCGTCAAAAGAGAAAATAAAAGTGCAGGCAGCGCAAGGGCAAAGCGTGCAGTCCAGGCGGCCTGTTGAGCCAAGGTACGTTCATGCCCAAGGGACAGGGGAATACGGTTAATGGCCAACCCTGCAATGACCAGGGTAGAAAAGTACAGCACCAAAAAGACCAGCCACCCGCCCAACAGCAAAAGGTAAATGAACTCAATCATACGGAAGCTGGCTAAGGCGATTCCTAAAGGGGAGTTTTCTTCTAAGCAGATCAACGCAAAGGTGATTAACCCCAAGGGCAGCCCGATGGCGATCGCAAAAATATTTGCCCCTGGTCGATGGCGACTATAGGGCTTGACCAAAATACACCAGATGACAACACCCAGCAGCACAGCCCATTCCACCGCTAACCAGCGATAGGTTCCAAAGGGCATCCCCGTCTTAAACGCCTCGCCAATGAGTAGCTCAATCCCCAAGGCACCTAAAAGCCCAACCCCAAAGGGCAACAGCAGCCAACGCCAAAAGTCTGTTTGATTACGTTGCAACAGCAAATAGCCCACAAGCACCATGAGCAACAATCCAGTGCTAATCGCCGCTAACCCATTGGCATAAGGTTGAGGAATTTTCCCTGGCACACTCATCAGCGCCACGGTGAGCAAAAACAGGTTCAAAATGGGTAAAAACAGCGACAGAATTCGAGCGGCAAGGGCTTGAGTGGCGCTATACCAAGCCCAAATATTGAGCAAATCGCTGAGTCCTGGCTGGGTTGACACCACTTGATGTTCTGCCCGCATTAAGTCAACCGACTGCCGCCCTAAGCTGCCGAGGTGAAACAAAAGCTGATAGAGTTCCCCAAAGATGCGAACGAAGCCAGACCCTAATCGCGAAAGATCGGCCCAGTACATTTCGTAAATGTGAACCTGAGTTTGAGTTTGGTGTTGAAAGTCAGCGCTTGGGTCAGTCGTTATCCTCGCACCCTCTAAACAAATGCTTTCGTAGACCGACTGCTTCTGGTATTCATCAATCTGATCTCGAATAAATAAGTAGTCAGGCTGGGTTAATGGGTCGTTTGGATTTTCCGGTTTGCCCGTGAGGAGCCGCCGCATAAAAGGCCCCCGTTCATCGGCAGAATCCCACAGTTTATATAAACCCTCTGCCCATTTTCGGGGGAGAACCCAGTCTAAAATTCCTGAAATTGAAGAATTCCAGCCCTTCAGCATTTCAATGTCGGCCTGTTTTTGAGATCTCACGGGGGCAACCTTAACCCGAATGAACCGCTCATTAAAGGGGGTATAGGTAGACTGATCGGGGTTGGTCTGGGTGAGCAGTAAATCGGCGATCGCCCGAGCTGACTCGTAGGGCTTCTGGTCAGAAATACCGTGAACGGCAATCACAGCAACCTTCTTAACGCACGCTCCTGTTACGGAGTCTTGGTTGACTATCATGAATTTTTGTATCCTGAAGAATCAAACGCAGCGGTTTTGACGTCTGGGATAAATACACACTAATTTTTATGCATACAAGCTCACTCAGAATCTTATTCTCGAACTTGAAAATGCATTCAACTTCTGCACAAAAATTTGTAAAAAATACTAGAATTAGACCAACCATGCCTTTATAAGCCTTTACTCTCGCGGTTTTGCTAGACATAACTGATCTAAGTTCCCCTAGACAGAGTTTTTCTAGCGTTTGGATAATCTGTATTGATAATATCCAAAGCCTTTTGGGAAGAATAACGTTTAGAAGCTCAGCAGAATATCTAGCTCAATTAGATTGTCTTGAAGCAAAACATCATGAAAAAAATCACTCCTTTCCTTAGCCTTAGCTTTTTTGTAGCCTCTGCTGTAGCGGTACCCCTCGCGGCTCAGGCAAAGCCTTTATTTGGGTCCTCCCCTAACCCCAAAACAGAGCAGATTCTCCCTGGCGGTTTCCCAGACGCCGTAACAACCGGATCAGCCTCTGGAAGAATGATGGCGTATAAAGATTGCGTGAATGTTCATTCCGGCGTGAATGGTGCAGATTTTAATCAAGTTAATAAGTTCTGTGCCTGCGTTGCAGATCAAAGCATTCAGGGTGGCAGCGGCAGTTTGAGTGAGTGCGCAACGGCAAGCGGCAGCAGCGGCGGCGGAGAGGGCAAAAGCAGCGGTGGCGGCGGCATGATGAGCGTCATCGGGGAAGTTGCACCCTCAGTCATCACAGGCGTGATGGAAGGCTTTTCTAATCGTTCTAAAAGTGGTGGCGGCGGTTTACTCGGTGGCGGCGGTGGCCTGTTCGGTGGACTTGGCGGTCTCTTGGGCGGCGGCGGTGACGGCGGCGGATTCAATATCAAAGATCTTTTGAAGAATCGCCTCTAATTATTTTTGAGGGTGACGTGTACACAAGTCGGAATGTTTTCCAGCACCCTGCATCACCCCACGTTCGGCTGAGCGCTCACGTCGAAGCCTTAATCCCCCCCTTGATAAAGGGGGGAAACCGAAAATCTATTGCCCTCCCCTTTATAAGGGGAGGGTTGGGTGGGGTAATGTAGGGTGCTAAAGCTTAGTCTCATAGGTCATTTCAGACCTGCGCCCCCTCGCTTTCACCCTCTTTATCTCAGCCTAAAATCTACAGTATGGGTTCACAATCGAGTGCAAAAACAATTTTTCTGCTTATCTCTATGGTGGGGTGGGCAGTTCTTGGCGCAGCGCTGATTTATCTATTTCCGGCGATCGCCAACCATTTCATTAACTCTGAGCGCACCCACACCTGGATAGAAACCCTTAGCCGCAGCAACTACCGCCCCGAACTTGCCGTAGGTGTGGGCGGCATTTTGCTGGTGCTTGAAATTGCCGCAAACTGGATTTGGTATCGCCAGTTTGACGGCAAGATTTGAGCTATTAATTAGAGACTTGCGCTTACCGACGTGGTAAAGCCGCCGTAGCAGGACGGGAAGACTGAAGGGCGATCGCCTCCTGTTGACACGCAGCCAATGCCTGACGTTCGGATACTCCAATCTGGTCAATCTTATAGAGCTGTGGCAAAGAAACTTGGAGCGTATCTTGCCCAGATAAAGATTGCCCAGATAAAGATTGCCCAGATCGAGGCTGATTGCCTAACTCAAAGGGCTGAAGGCGAACATTAGTCGCGGTTCGGTTGCCCGTAAAGCAGGTATATTCAGACTGCGGATAGTACATCGCGCCGACAATCTTTTGACCTGACTGTTGAAAAATAAAATAGCCTTTGCCCAACTGGTTGGCAGCATTGGCTTCACCGTACAAATACATTCCGTCTTGCTCCGGTGAAGGCGTAACCGTTAGGGCTTCTGCTGCCGCCACACCTGTTAGTAAATTGAGACCCATTAGGCTAGCCAACCCGAGGGTGATAGACCACATTTTCTGACTCCGCCACACACAGCCGCTCATGGATGTCAATCCTTTAATCTAGGTTGTGTATATCATGAGCGAAAGCCTTCGCTCACTGGGTGATTCGGTTCGCTATTGACCTGTGATCTGCATCAATAGGTTCAGCCAAAATCAAAACGCCAGATCTAGCGAGCACTTAACGCAGCGGGTTCTACTTCAAAGCACTGAACCGATAATGGCACCAGTCGCCCTTCAGGGTTTAGACCCAACAGCATTGGCTCATCAGGATGAATAATTTGTCCGCTGATGGCACAATACTCAGTCGTCTGGGCGATCGCCGTTAACGTCGCCCGAATTTGAGTGGTCTGCAATTCACCAGAAGGACTCTGCTGGTGCTGATGAACATAGCCCCACAAAATTTCTCGAATTAAAGCCTGATACCCTTGATGTCCCGCAAGATCCTTCAGGTGTTCCTTTAGCTCCTGCTCAAGGCGAATGCTTGTAACCTGCATTTCTGTCGTGGGCACCTGACGGACATTTACCATTTCACAATCTCCTATATCGACTTGACAGATTGTACTACGATTGTAGTATATTGGAATCACTTTCGCTCAGTTAAGGTACAGGCCGCTAAAATCTTAGCGATGGCATCTTGAAGCTTAAGCAATCTTTCTCGACAGACGGTGGGCAGCCTATTTTCTGGGCTGGTTGTTGAGAGTGTGGCTTCAGGCATAGATTCATCAGAGTTATGCAAATGTTTTTGAACCTTTAGGGCGGTGAGCCGCATGGTTTTTATTAACCGATCCATTCAAGAATGGTTTCCCTGACGGGTCTAAATTTTTAAGGGGGCAGTGCTGTTAGGGCTGTCCAAATTGTTTTGAACGAAGAGAAGAAAAATGAAATTTTCCAGGATTTTTTATGTTGAAACTCACGTACACCTCGACGGGCGTTACATTAGAGCGCTCAGTTGAATCCTTTGAAGCAGCGATTCGGCAACGGGTGCTGTTAGGGCTTCGCATCGGTGAACCCGTGGGGCTAGAACCCACATCTGTATCGTTGCTCGTGAGCCATTCTTTGCCTGCGCTAAAGGGGTTAATGGGGGCGGTTTCTAAGACCCCAACCAATGCGCTAGAGCTAATCCAGAAAGGCACTGCACAGATAGAGATGCGCCTACAAGGCTACTGGGTCGCCCAGCAGGAGAACCTGGGGGAAGGGATTTTCTTTATCAACACAGATCCAGCGCTAGAAAACCATTTGGTTCAGATCTGGCAGTCTAGCCATCAGGATGCGTCTTGCTGCTCTTGATCTGTGCTTTATAAGGCTCTGAGCATTCTCAATTAACAGTGCCTCAATGCTGCGAGTAGGCTTGTCGAAAACACGACAGGTCAGAGTTTTTGGTGCCCATCGGCTGCTTTACGCTGCCATAAAATCTGCGATCGCAGATTACAAATAATCCAGTTTAAGAAAGTGTGGTTGAAATTTTATGCCTTACGAAGAATTACCGTTATCAACGCCCAAACCCGTCTTGTCTTGGGCCAATCACCCGTTAGGGAATGAAGAAACGAAAATGGCGCGCAATGTAGCCTCGCTGCCGTTTGTTTACAAGCACGTCGCGCTGATGCCGGATGTCCACTTGGGCAAAGGTGCCTTGGTCGGTTCGGTGCTAGCAACCCAGGATGCCATTATCCCAGCGGCGGTTGGGGTGGATGTTGGCTGCGGGATGGGTGCCATGCGGATGCCGTTTATGGCAGATCAGCTCGACGGGAAGCTTAAAAAGATCCGCCAGGATATTGAGGCGATGGTTCCGGTGGGCTTTAACGAAAATAAAGAAGTTGAGAAGGCCGTCTACAACTGGCAAGGCTGGAACCACTTTAAGGAGCTTCATCAGGGAGTACAGCACCTAGAAAACAAAGCGCTCAAGCAAATGGGTTCTTTGGGGGGTGGCAATCACTTTATTGAGCTGTGCGTGGATACCCAAAACCAAGTTTGGCTCATGCTGCATTCTGGCTCGCGCAATATTGGCAATATGCTTGCTCAAAACCATATCAAGACGGCTCGTGAACTGGCGCGGTTGGCTCATATCCAACTCCCAGATCCTGATTTGGCCTACTTTGTGGCTGGCACAACTGAGTTTGCAGACTACTGGCGCGATTTGCAGTGGGCGCAAGACTACGCCCGTTTTAACCGCCAGGTCATGATGGATCGATTTAAGCAAATTGTAGAAAAGCATGTGGCAGGCGGCAAACCCACAAAGCCTCTACTGGTGGTGAACTGCCACCACAACTACGCTGAAAAAGAGATGCATTACGACCAAGAGGTTTACGTTACCCGTAAGGGTGCGGTACGGGCGCGGACAGAAGACTATGGCATTATCCCTGGCTCGATGGGGGCAAAGTCTTTCATCGTGAAGGGTAAGGGTAATGCCGAAAGCTACTGTTCTTGCAGCCACGGGGCAGGGCGCTTGATGTCTCGCAGTGCGGCAAAGCGACGGTTTGATGTGGATGATGTGGTGCGCCAAACCGAAGGGGTTGAGTGCCGCAAAGACGCTGGCATTATTGATGAAATTCCGGCGGCGTATAAGCCCATTGAAACCGTGATGCAAAACCAGTCTGATTTAGTAGAGATTGTGGCAACCCTCAAACAGGTGGTTTGCGTAAAGGGTTAGCGAGATAAAGCATGGCACCCAAAACTTACGGATGCCATGCTTTAGGGTTCAGTAAATCTAAAGGCTTTCCCCTATCTATGGGTTCTAGCTTCTTCAGCTTCAGAAAATCTATTGAAAAGCTTTGGCGTATCTACAGATTCTGGTTGGGGCGAGGGGGTCTATTTTCTGCCTCCCGCACAGAGAACCGCAATTGTATCCATTAATCGGCTGCCAGTTAATGCCGATACTTTATGGCTACGCTTACTAGGTCGGGGCAAGGGTGATGTTCTGAATCTGTGGACGAAACTTCTCCACATTTATATGCCATCTGCGATTCAGAAATCTGATTTACAGATCTGGAGCATTACCGTAACTTTTATCCCCTCACACAAACTACTTTACAAACTCAACGCATTAACTTAGAGCATCGTCTCGTCTATCGCGTAGAACGAAATCGCATCCTAATTTTGCAAGCTCGATATCACTACGAGTGACTTCCCTCCGTTTTCCCCACAAGCGATCGCCCCTCCTCTTCAGGCCGCCATCACTTTTCTAGGGCGCGAGGTTAGTCTAGTGGGACGCGGGGTACTGCAAGGCGTTGGATACAAGGAGAAGTGCGATCGCGATCAACTCAGTCAGCGAATCAACGTCAGCCTTAAAAACAGGCTGATGATCATTTCATTTACTGATCCAGTATTTGAATCGTCTGATCAGCATTCTGAATGTAGACTTTGCGTGTCTTTAAGCTATATCGAAGAAAAATAGGCTGATTCTGAAAAGGAATTCCAATATATTCTGAAGAGCTACGACAAAATAGACTCATTGGCTCACATGTGTACAGCTTATATTCATAGCTATCAATACGTAAAAACTTAATTAAATAATATTTCTGATTCTCAAAACTATCACTGGCAGAGACTTTGTAATCGGTAAAGACGACTCCTAAAAAGCTGAAGAGAGATAGTATAAATACGAATATCCATAAAACAAGGCTCCTAATTGCCGTCCGATGATTTTTCTTGCTCACGGCAAGAGAAAAGGCAATAATGATGGCAAATATGAGTGCCATTATCATTAATGAAATAGTGACTGGAACCGCTACGGCAAAAAAGATGCACATTAGCCTATAGCTATGCCCTAACAGTAAGAGCATCACAAAGACTGTACTAGACGGTACTAATGCCCCAAAATTAAAATAATGCCAAAGGCTTCGGGTCGTCATCTTGTTAACCTGCGAGGAACTGCTGAGTTGAATTAAATGCAGAACGGAAACGATTTGCCCATTAGAGCCTCAATCTGAGAAGATCAAAGGTACATCTGTGTCTATATCAACAAGTCCTATCAAGACAAGGCAAATAAAAAATGTCAGATTCCGCAGATACCCTAACAGACACCCCCATTGAAGCCGCAACACCAGAGGCACTGGCTGAAATTATTACTGAGCTAGAGCAGTACCGAGAGCGTTTAGTCAATGACACACTGTCAATGGCGCAACGGGCTAAAATCATGAAGTCTCAGGCACTTGCCAATTTAGAGCCAAGCTTGGCGCAAATAGATTCCCAAATAGAAGCCCTACGGCAGCAGCTGGCAGCGCTGGAGCCGCAATAATTCCTATTCATAATTTCCAGTCAAGCACAAGCAGTATTGACGCTCAATCATTAGGAAACGCCCGATGGGTGACTCACGCCACACCAACGCCACAACAGAAGATTCAGCTTTGCAAATAGCCGCCAACGACGCGCTCTTGGCTCATGTTGGTGAACAAATTACGCTGGACACCTTTGATGCCTCAGATCAGCAAACGCTGCAACAGCTTGTCGAAGGGTTGGGCGACCCACGTGGACTCATTCGGCTCCGGTTTGCTGAAACCCTGGGCGAAATTGGGGAGCCTGCAACGCCTCTGCTGCGAACGGCATTAGAAACTCATGCCAACGTCGTGGTACGGCGGGCGGCGGCAAAAACGCTCACCATTGTTGGAGATTCTAGTGCGGTGCCAACCCTACTGCATTCCTTTCTCAATGATGAAGATACTGTTGTGCGTAGCTCATCGGCTGGAGCCTTAGCCAGAGCTGGCGAAGCGGCGGTTCCGGCACTGCTGGATATTTTGGCCTCTCGTGAACAGCCCGAAGATATTAAAGGTCATGCAGCTTGGGCGCTAGCATTCATTGGTTCGGAGGCGGCGGAGCATCTCTATAAAGCACTCGATTCAGATTCTTTGGACGTGCGCTGTGCCGTGATTGGGGCGATCGCCCACGTTGCTCAAGAGCAGTCTGACGAAAAATCTTGCGGCATCTTAGTTGCTGCCCTCACCGATCCCGAACCCATTATCCGCACCGAGGCGGCTTCTGCGTTTGGACAAGTTAACTACCCGCCTGCAATACCCCACCTGATTTTGGCAACCAAAGATCTAGATATTGAAGTCCGCAAAGCGGCTGTTAGCTCCCTTGGCAAATTGGGAAATGAGCCAGAACTAGAACCCCTACGTTCAGCGCTCCAAGATCCAGAAACCGTGGTGCAGGTGCTGGCAAAGTTGGCGATCGCCCAAATCGAGAACCGCGCCGATGAGTGGTAGACCATACCGCTGCTGTTAGCCCCCAGTCTCTGCATCTTGTTTTGCATAATCCCTCTGGTTGATTAACCCCAGCTCAGGAAAAATGAATGCATGTCTGTGCGCTGAAACCGTTCTCTGTAAAGTATTTTAACGTGGTGGCAATAGATGTTAAAGATTGTTGCTTAGTTTCTCATAACCGAGACTACTGCACACTTCATCTTTTATCTTCCGTATAGTCTCTTACATTTAATCTATTAAGAGATATCGGTTTTATAGATCACAAATTTTAAGGAGAGCGAAATGCTTGACGCTTTTTCTAGAGCTGTAGTATCAGCAGACGCCAGCACTTCTACCGTATCCGACATCAGCGCCCTCAAAGCGTTTGTCGCCAGCGGCAACCGTCGTTTGGACGCTGTAAACGCAATTGCATCCAACGCAAGCTGCATGGTGTCTGATGCCGTCGCCGGTATGATTTGCGAAAACCAAGGGCTGATTCAAGCCGGCGGCAACTGCTACCCCAACCGTCGTATGGCTGCTTGCCTTCGCGATGCTGAAATCATCCTCCGCTATGTCACCTACGCTCTATTAGCTGGCGATGCATCTGCGCTAGATGACCGCTGCTTGAACGGACTCAAGGAAACTTATGCTGCTTTGGGCGTGCCCACCACCTCCACCGTGCGTGCCGTTCAAATCATGAAGGCTCAAGCCGCTGCACACATCCAAGACAACCCCAGCGAATCTTTTGCAGGTGCTAAGCTCCGCAAAATGGGTTCCATCGTTGTTGAAGATCGTTGCGCTAGCTTGGTTGCTGAAGCATCCAGCTACTTTGACCGCGTGATTTCAGCTCTGAGCTAGTCATTGCCCCTCACAATTGGCTCAATAAGGCTGAAACATAAGCTCACAGTACAAAATCTTGGAGATTTAAGAAATGAAATCCGTCGTTACCACCGTTATTGCATCTGCTGATGCAGCAGGTCGTTTTCCTAGCACCTCTGATTTAGAGTCCGTACAGGGTTCTATTCAACGTGCTGGTGCTCGTTTAGAAGCTGCTGAGAAGCTAGCTGCAAACCTTGATAACGTTGCTAAAGAAGCTTACGATGCCTGCATCAAAAAGTATTCTTACCTCAACAACTCTGGTGAAGCAAACTCCAACGACACGTTCAAAGCAAAGTGTGCTCGTGACATCAAGCACTACCTGCGCTTGGTTCAGTATTGCCTCGTTGTAGGCGGTACGGGTCCTTTGGATGAATGGGGTATTGCGGGTCAGCGTGAAGTGTATCGCGCTTTGGGTCTACCTACTGCTCCTTACGTTGAGGCACTCAGCTTTGCACGTAACCGTGGTTGTGCGCCTCGCGACATGTCTGCTCAAGCATTGACTGAGTACAATGCACTGCTTGACTACGCCATCAACTCCCTATCTTAGTAAAGTGACGGGTCTTATTCTGTAAGACTTGTTTTACATTCGATAGATTATTCCTCGACAAGCCTGAAGGTTCTTGGTTTTTGCTTTGCCAGTTTAAGGTTAAGTAACTGCACAGAATCTTCAGGTTTGTTTTATGGTGAGCTGGCTCATCCATTAAAATCCAATAAGACAGCTATGGATAAACGATTTTTTAACTTTTATAATCTGACCGAAGACCAGGCGATCGCCCTCCTTGATACCCCTCAAGACCAAATCGGCGAGGAAGATTCGCGCTACATTGCGGCCTCCCACTTGGTCAACTTTCCCACAGAGCAGTCGATTCAAGCGCTGATGAGAGCCGTACAGCAGACCGACCCAGTTCTCGAAAATCGTATTGTGCGACGCAAGGCCATTGAAACCTTAGGACGATTGGAGGCACGGCAGGCATTGCCCATTATCCACGACTGCCTTCAGGATGGAGACTGCTACACGGTCGAAAATGCGGCCTGGGCCATTGGTGAAATTGGCACGCAAGACCCTGAAATTTTAGAGGCATTGGCGCAATTACTCGATAAGCCTACCCAAACCCATCGGGTCATTATTCATACCCTCGCAAAGCTGAACTACCAACCCGCCCTAGAACGCATTAAACGCTTTGTAGAAAACACCGATTTACCCACAGCCAGCGCTGCGATTACGGCAGTCTGTCGC
>JANNDV010000134.1:0-1667 GCA_031387975.1 Acaryochloridaceae cyanobacterium OTE_75_metabat_521
CAGCCCAACTTCAGGAGCTACATTGCCCAGTGATTTATACCGTCCCGATTGGTGCACTTTACACGCCAAAAGGCATTGGCAAATCCTTTGAGAATCCGCATATTGTGCCGATGATCAATATCTATCATTATTCGGGCGATCGCCCTGGTGAGACGTTCGATCCCGATGTGGATTTTAGCTTAGACGGTTTAGCTGCGATGGCTAGCTTGGTGGAGCGTCGGGTTGATGTTGATGCTGTTTTTGAATCGAAGGCTCAGGTTTACGACCTATGTAAGGCAAGTGGTGGGCATTTGCGATTTTTGATGCAGATGGTGCGAGAGGCTTGTCTGATTGCAGAAGGGCTAGAACATGTCAAAGTGCAAGATGCAGATGTAACCTTTGCGATCAAACAACTCCAGTTCCGGTTTGAACGGGAAATTCCGTCTATTTACTATGAGGTGTTGGCAAAGATTGCCCAAGAGAAAGAGCAAGTGGATGATTTCATTAGCCCAGAGACGTTGTACATCACAGCAGTGCTGGAATACAACGGAGAGAGTCGATGGATGTATCCAAATCCGGTGGTGAGGCGCAGTACCCTTTTTCAAGAAGCGCTTATTAAGCTTAGCCATGAACAACAAACCGAACAGTCTTGACTCAGATGTGGCGGAGTTTGCTGGGGTTAACCAGGAAGCCATTGTCCAATTAGCAACTTTTGCGCATATTTCCCAGGGGTTTACGCTGGCGTTTGCTGAGGTGAATTTTGCGCTGGATGTGCCGCTCTTGGTTCACGCGTTGGAGGGGCATCGGCGGTGTAAGGATATTCAGTTTGTGGTGATTCAGATTGATGACCCAGAACTAGAGTTTGTCCTGAGTGCCATCAAGGAAAAATTACAGGAAGTTGAGTTAGACGCTGCTAAAAAGCTGGTTTTGATAGTGGTGGGGTTAGAACGGTCGATCGGGTATGTGAATCATGGCAAAACACCCGAAGTGATTGCGAATCTAAATTTTGCACGGGATTTATTCCCTCGACAGTTGCCCTATCCGGTAGTGTTTGTGTTGCCAGATTATGCCCTGACGCGCTTAGCGAGAGGGGCGCATGACCTTTGGGCATGGACTTCGGCTTCGGTTCAAATTCGATCAGGGCGACAAAGAATTGAACAGGTACATGAGCAAGTTTTGGTGCCTGGGCGGCAGTTTGGCAGCGACGATAAGCCTGTAAAGCAAGAGCGCATTGACCTTTTGCAGCGGCTACTCACGCAGTATCAGCCCACACTGGGCAAACCTGATGCCGAATTAGCACCCCTGCGGCTCAATATTTTGGATGAATTAGCCGACGCCTATTTCAGTCTTTCTGATGTGCAAACTGCAAGGCACTTTTATACTGAGGCATTAAGCCTAGCTCAATCAATTGGGAAGGAATGGACTCAGGCCAATGCGTTGTTTGGGTTAGGCAGGACATCTGCTTTTTTCGGCAATCATGCTGAAGCCTTAACTAAGTATGAACAGGCGCTAGAACTTTATAAATCGGTTGATGATTCCTTGGGGGAAGCCAATACCTTACAAGTGATCGGTGATGGGCTTCAGTTCCTCAAGCAAAGTCAAGAGGCGTTGAATCGTTACGATGAAGCACTCCAGCTCTATAAAACCACGAAAGATCGATTGGGCGAAGCCAATACCTTAAAAGCGAT
>JANNDV010000140.1:0-19909 GCA_031387975.1 Acaryochloridaceae cyanobacterium OTE_75_metabat_521
AACGCCGCGACCAAAATGGCGATCGCCCCTCCATTCATCCATCGAGCTTGTGCCGAGCGGCGAGTGAGAGATGCCACAGAAACCTCTAGCTAACGATTAAACATTGCCTTAAACGGCATATTGGCGTTAATCGTAGCAAATCTTGGGTCTGTCTTTCGATAATCTGCCAACTTTGAATTGGTGTGTTCATGCATCAACTGCTTAGTGTGGTTGGCTTTTGCTCACTTTCCGAGGGGCAACTTTGAGGGAAGTTAAGTCCTCAGCGTTCATTGCGTCCAACTCAGCCTGTCTGGTCTTAGAAATAAGCATAGGAGCCTGACTGAACAGTTGATCTAACCTTTGGAGAGCAGAGGAGAGCGGATCTCGGTTGAGAGTTTGCTCCTGAAATGCCGTCAGAAGGCTGAGGGTCATCTGAAAGATCTGTGCGCGGAGTGCAGACAGTTGACCGACGGGAAAGGCCGGAAGCAGGCTTAAAAAGCCTAGCTTTGTAATATAGGCTTGTTCTGAGTCAGGAATATCAGATCGGCTGCTGTCGATGAGCAAAATCTGCACGAATAATCCCTGCTGACGACACCAGTGGCACAATCCATAAATATCTTCTTTGACAGATTGGGTGTCTATAATCAGCAGTGGCGGCAGTAGATTAGCAGTGGCTTGTAGACCAATAATTTGCTGTAGATTAGCGCCTGGGACTTCCCAAAGTACATCAATAGACTGAGACAGCAATATTTCTTGCCAGATCTTGCCCTGAACGGCTGATGAATGGATCATCAACGCCTGTTTTCGGGTAGGCAAGGCCGAGTGGGCAGTGGTGACGTAGCTATGCTTCAGCACCAGTACTGTATTGCCAATGGTAATGCGATCGCCATGTTTGAGCAGCACAGGCTCTGTAACGGGCTGCCCGTCCATTAAGGTGCCATTGCGGCTGTTCAGATCTCGAAAATAGACGTGACGGTCTTCAAATACGCCCAATACCGCATGGAAGCGAGATGCATATCGGTCAAAAATCTGAATTAAGTTGGCGCGATCGCGGCCTAAAGTCCATTCTGTATGATCTAGAAGCTGAAAACGGCGCGTATCGGTGGAGGCTTGAACAATGAGTTGAGGCGCGTTATTGACAATCATGGGAAATCAAAGCCCATCCATTTTTTCTTAGTATGGAACCGCTGACATCCAAATCTAGCGTCAGTGCTTAAATATTTTTTTGTCAGAGTATATTGTGGCTATTGCAGCCGAGCCAACAGAGGAGCCGCCCCTAGCAGTGTTTGCGTATAAGGGTGCTGAGGATCTCGAAAAATTGCCTCCGTTTCGCCAATTTCGACGATTTGGCCTTTGTGCATCACCGCAATGCGATCGCAGAAAAACCGCGCCACCCACAAATCATGGGTAATAAACAAATAGGTCAGCTCAAACTCGTCTTTGAGATTTTGCATGAGATCTAGCACCTGCGCCTGGATGCTGGCATCTAGCATACTTACTGGCTCATCACAGATGATGAGCTTGGGATGGGTAATGAGGGCGCGGGCGATCGCAATGCGCTGGAGCTGACCGCCGGACAGGTCGCTGGGGTAGCGATGGTAGTAGTCATCGGCGGGGGTAAGCCCTACGCGCTCAAACAGCTTTTTCGCCTGGGCTTCGGCTTCTTTGGGGGTGGCTAACTTATGGATGAGCAGCGGTTCGGCAATGCTTTGACCCACCTTCATCATGGGGTTGAGGCAGGCTCTGGGGTCTTGGAAAATCATTTGCAGCTCGCGGCGGTAAGCCCGCATTTCGGGCTGACTCAGCGGCGCGAGATCGATATTTTTGAATAGCACCCGCCCCCCAGTCGGGCGCACAAGCCGCAAAATGGTGCGCGATAGGGTGCTTTTGCCACAGCCAGACTCACCTACTAGCCCAAGGGTTTCGCCAGCAAAAATCTCTAGGTTAATATCATCGACTGCTTTAATAATGCTGTTAGATTCTTTAGAGAGCAGCCGCGAAATAAAGCTAGAGCCGAGATCGTAATGCTGCTGTAGATTCTCTAGTTTGAGCAGAACGCTTTGATCTAGACCTTCAGCCTTCGGCTCAGATTCTGCCACGGCTTCGGTTTGTAGATGCAGGGCGGCCTTGAGTAAAGACTGGGTATAGGGATGGGTGGGCGACTGCAAAATTTGTTCAGCAGGGCCAAGCTCTACCATTTTGCCCTGGTACATTACTGCCACGCGATCGCAGTGTTCACTCACCAGCGCCAAATCATGGGAAATCAAGATCAGCCCCATTTGCCGATCTTTACAAAGGCGCGTGAGTTCTTTCAAAATCTGGGCAGAGACTGTCACGTCTAGGCTGGTGGTGGGTTCATCCGCCACGATCAGCTTGGGTTCTAAAAGAAGGGTGAGGGCGATCGCCACCCGTTGCCGCATCCCGCCGCTAAACTCATGGGGGTACTGCGCCCAGCGATCTGGGGGGATATTGACTGAGGCGAGTGCTGCCAACACCTGCTCTTTGGCTTCTTTGCCAGAGAGATTGGGTTTATGAACCCTTAACGTTTCTAAGCAGTGATCTTTAATGGTCATGACTGGGTTGAGCCGCGTCATGGGGTCTTGGAAGACCAAACCAATACATTCCCCTCTAAACTTGCGCAGATTTTGGGGCGATAAATCTAAAACAGACTGCCCTGCAAAATCAACGTGCCCTTCTACCACACTTTCTGGTGGTAACAGCCGCAGCAGCGCCCGACCCATCGTCGATTTACCGCAGCCCGATTCCCCCACGAGGCCAATGCATTCTCCGGCCTTGAGCGCCAAAGAAACATCATCGATCGCCCATTCAGCGCCACGGCCCCCGCTGCCAGAATGATGGGGATAGGCCACCCTCAAGTGTTCAATGGAAAGCAGCACCTCAGTCATAGGGGTTACGCAATGGTGGGATAAACGTCAAGGCGGGCAATCAGATGCCAGTAGCCTATCATCCCACTGATTAAAAGCGTAGAGAAGAGGGGCATTAAGCCACATTTTGATTGTGTAGAGAGTCTTGATTGAGCTTTTGGGGCAGAAATTCCCACGCCGTTTGGGGGAACAAATACTGCGCCCCTTTAACGTCTAGCAGTCCCTGAGAAATTAAGAACCACGCATCATCGAGCGTCATTACAGCAACGGCGCGTTCTGGACGAGAGGCAAACTGAGCCAGCTTGAGTTGAGTCATCGGTCGAGTCCCTTGCTAAACCACTCTCAGCATAATAGCGCCTTCTTTGAAAGATGTACATCTTTCAAAGGTATGATTTTTGAGCCGTCAAACAGGGTGGATGACGTTGGTAACAACGCCCCAAACCTGAAGCTCCATGCCTTCGGCAATGGCGATCGCCGGATAGTTAGGGTTGGCAGGCATCAAGAACAGCCGTTTTTTTTCGTAGTGCATTCGTTTAACGGTTAACTCGCCGTTGAGCACCGCAATCACAATCTTTTGGTCATCGGGCTTTAAGGAGCGATCGACAATCAACGCATCTCCAGAATGAATGCCCGCTTCAATCATGGAGTCTCCGGTGACGCGCACCAGAAACGTCGCGGTTGGGTTTTTGACCAGGTGCCGATTGAGATCGATTTTGCCTTCAATGTAGTCTTCGGCTTGAGCGGGTAAGCCAGCAGATACGGCATCCATATAAAGTGGTAGGGCGTATCGCGTGGCGCGCACCAAGTCCAGCACGTCCTCTACGCTAGGTTCTTGAGCGCGCTGCTGAAGCTGTTCGATTTGCTCTACTAGGCTAATAGGCAGTCGGATGGGTTTGGTGGGTTCACCAAATTTACCGCTTCCCTTTGAGCGACCTGCACCTTCGCGTTTTCCGCCTCTTGGCATGGCAACATTGATTACTGTACAGAAACCAATATAAGTGCAAATCTCTTGGAACGCTAGGTTTGAAGGTCATTAAGGTCGAAATAAAGGGAATCAACGCTACTTCAAACGATTGCTTCAAAGCTTTCTTCTGGTTTTGCGCCTGAGAGCCATTGCGGTAAATGCAGCAGCACCTAGCCCAGTCGTGCCAATAATGCTCCACATCAATAGGTTTGAAGACTTAACAGTCTCCTTTTTTTGAGGAGATGAGTCAGGGGTGCCATTGTTCGCTATCGGAAGCCCTGTTACCGTTGCCTTATAGCTCAGCTTAAATGGCTTAAACTTAGCACCAGCCTTTGGTGCGCCGCTAATCTCTAGGGCATACTCCCCAGGCTTAGAAAATATAATGTCTGCGCCAGGAATGTTTTTATAGCTTGCTATAGAAATGGGCTTAAGCGTGGGTTCTATGATTGGGGTCTCCCCTTTTTTGTAATCGCTGACATAAACCGCCAACTGACAGCGACATTGCGTTAGTGGAATAAGTGTTCCTCCACGCTGGGTGAGTACAAACCAAGCTAGAGCAGGTTTGCCTGTTTTTGGGTTGTGGTTTGGCTCAATATGAAACGTAGCTGCAACGTCTTCTGAGACTTTAGCCGTATGTGCATTAACAGGAGCGGTCAGCAGCACTAAGAATAAGCAACTCCATAGGTTGCCACGTTTAATTAGACGAATCATCATGCTTTTTACTAGACAATATTGATTTTACCCACTGAGATCGCAGCAGAAAAATGCCCAGCGTCACCATCAGCAGAATACTGGTTTGGAGCTTATTTACCGTCATCCATTCTAAGTTTCCTAGGTAGCGTGACCCCATCAGAAGGGTATGAATGACTGCCAATATGAGTGCAGGCATGGCTAGCCTATGCACCCAGCGCCACCATTTTAGCTGCACAAATCGATCAAAGCTGGTGAGCGCAAGCGGCAGTAGACAGGCGAGGGCGATGATGCCTGACCCCATGCCGACTTGCTGAAGCGGGATCAAAAAAGGAACTGCGTCGATGCGCCATGCAAAAGCGTGGTCGAGCATATGGGCAGTGTGGGCGATCGCCAACCCAAACGCCCCCACGCCCAGCCCACGCCGATAGCGCAGCAGCCACGGTAGCAGTCGGGTTAGAGGCCGAGCCACCAGCGCCAGCATCAGCAGCAACAGTGCGCCGTGTCCTGTATAGTCCACCATTTCGCTGGTGCGCAACAGGGTCAGTACGCCAATGGCAAGCATCACCCAACCGCCCATCTGAAAGAGCTGCCCCCGTCGATCTGCGCTCATCCAGGTGGCTGAAAGGCCAATGCCGACCATCGACGGGAGCGTCCCCACCCCAAAGGCCAGCATTGTAGCTGCCCCACCCCAAAGTGAACCCGCCGCCGCCGCTTTGATTTGAGCCGCATACAAAAAACCACAGGGGACTAGCCCCCACGTTAGCCCAAGTAAAAATGGCGTAAGCCGATGGGATGTTGCAGAAACGCTCACGAGGGCAGTATTAAGCCGTTGGTGCAGCTTGCCTTGCAACGGATGTAGCAGCGGCAGTTTAGGCAGTAAAGCTGGCGCAACCTGGGCTAGCCCCATCCAGATCAGCAGAATGCCCGTCAAAAAGGTGATGCCTTGGCGTAGGGTACTGTCAATGCCAGCAAACTGTCCCCCTGCTACTAGCACGGAGCCAAGGGCACCAATCCCTGCGCCTACTAAGGCGTAGCTGGTGATTCGGCCTAGATTGAGAAGGCTGTGGAATAACAGCGATCGCCCAACGGTCTTTGTCTCAGGCTCAGCCTCTGTTAAAGACAGTGCGACTGCCAAAGGGCCGCACATGCCGACGCAGTGCCCAAAACTGCCCAGAAAGCCCAAGGCCATGACCAGCAGAAGATCGATAACGGGCGGATTCATTGCGCAAGACCTAAGGGTTCTGCAAAAAGATCACTAGAAAAAAATTACTGGGGTCGCGTTTGACTGGGGATTAAAATCAGCGCCCAGTAGGGCACTTCTTCTGGGGCAACCTCAGCAATAGGGCGGATCTGCTGATTGGGCATGGTTGCGCGCTCAATATAAAGCGCACGGTCAAAGAGATTGAGTTCTTGCAATACGGCTTTTACCTTAGCAAAATGGCGACCTAGCTTAATGATGATGGCGGCATCGGCAACGGCAAGGCGATCGCGCAACGTCTCTGCATCTAACGTGGCAGGCATAATGCTCAGCACATCGTTGCGGTAGGTGAGCGGGGCACCCAGCATGGCGGCGCTGGCAAAGGTTGAAGAAATGCCTGGCACCACTTCGGTATCAAAGCGATCTGCCAGCCGATTAAAAATGTACATAAACGACCCGTACAGCATCGGGTCGCCTTCGCACAGCACCGCCACGTCACGGCCTTCGCTGAGGTGTTTGGCAATGTGTTCGGCAGATTGGTCGTAATAAGGCTGCGACGATCTCTCGACGCTGAAGGGTAGGGGCATGGGCAGCTCAATCTGTTCAGGTCGAATAAAGCTTGCCACAATCGCCCGTGCGAGTACCTTGCCGCTCTCCATGGTGGGGTAGGCAATGACGGGTACTGAGGTCAGAATGCGGTGGGCTTTTAAGGTCAGCAGCTCAGGGTCGCCAGGGCCAATGCCCAATCCGTAGAGTTTTCCTTGTGATGGCTGAGTCATATTTCCTGCTCCTGAGCTAACGCATTCACGGCTGCGGCTGCCATTGCACTGCCTCCACGCCGTCCGTGGAGGGTAATAAACGGGATGCCGTGATGGATTTCGGCTAAAGCTACTTTGGACTCGATCGCCCCCACAAAACCCACCGGAAACCCTAGAATCAGCGCAGGTTTGGGTGCGCCAGCCTCCAGCATTTCTAAAAGCCGAAACAGGGCGGTTGGGGCATTGCCGATCGCCACCACTGCACCTTCTAAGAAGGGTCGCCATCGCTCTAGGGCTGCTGCTGAGCGAGTGTTTTGGAGAGTTTGGGCGAGGGCAGGCACGTCAGGCTCGTTGAGGGTACAAATCACATTGTTGTGGGCGGGTAGGCGTTTGCGCGTCACGCCATTTGCTACCATCTGAGCATCACACAAAATTGGGGCACCTTGGGCAAGGGCTTTGCGTCCGATTGCCGCTGCGCCGACCGAATAGGCGAGGTCTTCTACGATATCGGTCATGCCGCAGGCGTGAATCAGCCGCACTGCAACGGTTTCTAGATCCGTAGGCAGAAGCGCTAAATTTGCCTCTGCGCGAATGGTGGCGAAGGATTTTTGATAAATGGCGTTGCCATCTCGGATGTAGTCCATCATGGCTGTCTAAGCGCTGCGTCGAAGAACTGCTGGAGTTCGGCGATCGCATGACGATTCACAAAGTCCCCAAACGATTCCTGCACGCCCTGTCGATGCTGTTGGTAAGCGCGAATCATAGACTCAATTTGCTGGGGTAGCGCATCTGCATCACTCAGGCGATAGAGTACCCGACCAAATTTAGAGCCGTCATTTCCGACATGAACTTGATATGCTTCCGCCCCCTGTTGCTCAGTGCCTACTAGCGTGATATCCCCCGATTGATGCTGAGCACAGGACTTTTCACAGCCGCTAAAGTGAATATTGATAGGGGTATCTAAGGCAATACACCGCTCTAGATGGGCAGTCATAATCTGGGCATGGTGCTGGGTACCTGTCATTGCAGCTTTACAGCCCCTCGTCCCAGAACAGGCCACCATGGCGCTACTCGGATGTGTTGCGTTCGTGTGGAGATTTAGGTCTTTAATCTGCTGCTGAATCTGGACAATTTGCGAGGTAGAGATATTCGGCACGATGACCGTCTGCCACGGGGTTAAGTGTAGTGTGCCGTCCCCATACTGCGCGGATAGCGAAGCTAATCCTTGTAGCTGCTGGGTCTGGAGTTGGCCTAAGGGTAGGCTAACCCCGATGTAGGCTAACCCTGACTGCTGCTGTGGGTGAACCCCCAAATGGGCGTAGGGAGAAACGGGTGTAGGGGGCAGATCTGCTGTTTCTGAAATCAGGGAAAACCCAGTTTTTTGGGTAACGGCGTTGAGGTAGCGCTCAATGCCCCAGTCCTTTAGTAAGTCTCTTAAGCGCGGAGGCTTCAAACTGCGGTTAGAGTTTTGAAGCGTGTAGTCTCGGTAAACTTCAGCTAAGGCCGTGAGAAGGGCGATCGCCTCCGTTGCCTTCACGCTAACCCCAGCATCTTGAGGGGCATCCCCTCGTTCTCCCATGCTTAAGTGCAGCCTAAAACGGATGCTACCTTCTCGTTCAAATGCGATGAGAGTAATGTCGTTGGGGCGATCGCCCACGGAAACGCATTCTCCCCCATCAAAACAAACGCTGAACTTAGGCGAAAGGACGGCTAAGTCAGGGCGACTCATGAGCGTGTTATTCCAATCCCTGACCAGTGGGCGAGTATCCAAGAGCGCCCTCACATCAATCCCTGCCGTGGGGCTGCTCATAATATTGCGGATCGCGTCTACTGCCGGAATGGGTGCAGCTAGGGCAACGGATTGCAGCAGTTGCAGCGCCTCGGCTGGCAGGTTTGCCTGAAGTCCACGGAGTTGGAGGTTGGCGCGATTGGTGATTTGGACAGCGCCGTTGCAAAATTGGTTTGAGAGAGTGGCGATCGCCTCACACTGCTGCCCATTCAAAAGGCCGCCAGGGATCCGAATGCGAGACAAGATGCCATCCTGGGCAGACGTGGGGCAAAATAGGCCAGGACAGGTGGTGGGGATAGTAACTTCAGATAACAATGGAGGCTCCTTCCCTGTGCGGCGCAGAGAATAGAAAATAAAGTGAGGGTTTCTAAAAGCACCCTCTTCGTCGGCATTCTGACTTGGGTAATGATTCCCTTACAGTTGCGGCACAGCGCCGGACTTTCACCGGACTTTCCCGACGTTAAGCCTCAGTAATTTAGCATGAGACTTTCCCGAGAGGGCGGTTCTGCTGCTTTTTCTTAAACAAGGGCAATGCCACATTTTGGAAGGGTGTAATGAAGAAGGGCGCAAGGCATTGCGCCCCTACAGATTAGGCATGCAAACAGTCGCATGGAGGTACAGCCACAGGGTAAACTCAATGGTTGCGGGCTGTAATGTGTGGCGCGAGGGAGAACGACATTTGGGCATTGAATTACGAAGCTACGTTTACTTAGATAGCCTGCAACCGCAACATGCCGCCTACATGGGAACCGTCGCCTCTGGCTTTTTGCCATTGCCAGGAGATACGTCCCTGTGGATTGAAATTTCTCCTGGTATTGAAATTAACCGCATTATGGATGTGGCCTTAAAATCTGCCGTGGTTCGACCCGCCGTCCAGTTCGTAGAGCGCTTATTTGGGCTGATGGAAGTCCATGCCAGCAGTCAAGCCGATGTGCAGGCCGCCTCCCGCGCCATTCTTGATGCTCTCGGGGTAAGGCGGCAAGATTGCCTAAAGCCTAATGTGGTTTCGAGTCAGGTGATTCGCAATATTGATGCCCACCAAGCCCAGCTCATTAACCGCATGGCAAGAGGCCAGATGCTCTTAGCAGGACAATCTCTGTATGTGATGGAAGTGCAGCCTGCGGCCTATTCTGCCCTTGCTGCCAATGAAGCCGAAAAAGCGGCATTCATCAATATTTTGGAAGTGCAGGCCGTTGGCTCCTTCGGTCGGCTGTATCTCGGCGGAGAAGAACAGGACATTATGGCAGCAATGAGAGCCGTCATGAGCGCGATGGAAAATACGCCAGGACGGGCGCATCCCGATCTTCTTAAGTCTGGGCAAGCAAAAGAATAATGGCGAATTTAGACCATCTAGCAATGCTGCGTTCAGGCGTTTGGCGCTGGAATCACTGGCGATCGCAGCATCCCCACGTCACCCCAGACCTCAATGGCGCTGATTTAGCCTACGTTAACCTCGCTCAGGCTAACCTAAGCGATGCAAACCTAAGCAATGCCAATTTAGTGGGGGCAAATCTTCAGGAGGCGCATTGCGGAGGGGCTAATATGGCGATCGCCAATTTAGCAAGCGCAATGCTAAAGCAGGCAGACCTCACCCATGCCAATCTCATTGGCGCTAACCTGCAAGAAGCCAATCTTGTGCAGGCAGATCTGCATAAAGCAAACCTCATTGGCACCAACCTTCGGAATGCAAATCTAAAGCAGGCCAACCTCGATGGCGTGCAGATGAGCCGCAGCAACCTTAGCAATGCCAACTTAACCGAAGCCAATTTATGTGGAGCCGTGCTTTGTTGCAGCACCTTATACCGCGCCGTTCTTATTAGCGCCCAGCTTTATAGTGTCGATTTAAGCCAAGCGAACTTGCGAGAAGCAAACTTATGCCGCGCCTATCTGGTCAACGCAACATTCATTGAGGCTGATTTATCCGCGACTAATTTTGCCTGGGCTAACTTATACCGAGCGAACCTACACGGCGCAGCGCTCATTCACACTAGCTTTCGCGGCGCAAATCTATCTCGAAGCAACCTTCAGCAGGCGAAACTTGTGGAAGTAGGCTGGGAAATGGCAAACCTTGATCAAGTTCAACTGGACAATCCAGATATATACTAAAGAGCATTACATAATCACAATTAAAGCTGTGATCACAATTTCTCAAAGATCACAGCACTTGAATCTATAATTTTAATTTAAGCCTTAAACTAATTTTTAACGGTTTTTAACCTTTTACTAATCTATTCTTAATTTCTTTTTAGCCTGCTCTGATGGTATGGTCGTTGAAATTTATAAAAGTCCTTTGAAATTCTTTACAACATTTATCATGACTTAGGTAATTCAGAAGCTGATGGTTCGACCATCTTAGATAGGATTCGTAGATGCTTTCCAAAAATAGAACATTACGAGCAGGTCTAACTGGAGCCGCAACCTTAGTTTCTAGATTTATTAATCTGGCGGCAGGCTTAGTATCAATTCCGCTCGCAGCCCACTATTTAGGAACAGATAGATTCGCTCTATGGCTAATTCTAAGTAGCTTTTTAAGTTGGGGAAGCGTAGCAGACTTAGGGTTGGCAAATAGCCTTACAAATATCCTTGCTAAAGCCGATAGTAAGGGAGATAGAGAAATTGCACAGATTACAGTCTCTAATACTTTCTATTTGCTGATCATTTTATCTTTGACCACAGGTATTTTATGTGCTTTTGCTTTTCTTTTCGTTCCGTGGCATAAAATTATAAATGTAACTTCTGCACTAGCAATAGCAGATATTTCAAGTGCAGTCTTGATAACCATGTTTCTACTAATCCTCCGACTAGTTTTGTCTATGCCTAGGCAAATTTATGGAGCTTATCAAGAAGGTTATCTGTATCAAATCTGGAGTGTGTCGGGCAGCATTTTTTCCGTCTTTGGTCTCTGGATGGCAGTTAATGCGCATGGAAACTCTGCTCTCTTAATCTCTGCATTTTTCGGTCTTCCGCTCCTGAGTGACTTAGCAGCCATAATTCATTTGTTTAAGTGGAAAAGTCCATGGCTCAAACCAAGCTTTAAACAATTTAGCTGGAATGAGTCTAAAGCACTCCTTAAAACAGGATTACAGATCTGGATTGCTCAAATTTCAGGAATTGTTATATTTCAAATTGATATTATAATTGTTAGCCAGCTCTTTGGCGCAACAGCAGTAGTAACGTATGGAATATTGTTAAAACTTTTTGCAGTAATTGGAATGATCCAATCAGCGTTTGTTTTGCCTCTTTGGCCTGCCTACTGTGAGTCTTTGTCTACGGGAGATATTAATTGGGTCGTAGTAACGTTTCAGAGATCCGTATGTGCAAGCTTACTATGGGCAGTAGCCATAGGACTATTTCTGACTTTTTTTGCACCATACATAATTTCTACCTGGACAGGGGAATACCAGTCACTGGGAAACATAACGCTTATTGCATTATTATTTAGGTCAGTTCTGCTAGCTATTGATCAGTGTATTGCAGTTCTAGGAAATGGACTAGGACTATTTGGTTTTGAATCAATTCTGGCACCATCCTTTGCAATTGTAAATCTTTCACTTTCGCTTTATTTAGCACATGAGTTAGGGATATCTGGCCTCGCCTGGTCAACTTGTATCTGTATATTGCTATTCTCTTTTGCTATTTATGGTGGCTACTGTTTTAAGAGAATAAAAATAATTAAAAAAGAAATAGCCTGTTATGGATCTTAAAGATTTAAGTTGTTGAGCTGGATAATTAATAATGATTGAAGAGATAAACCATAAAAATCAACGTCTTGCAATTATTATCTCTGACAGATTCAAGAAGTTAGGAACACACTTTTTTACTCCTCATGATCTGAGTCAGCAGCTTGCATTCATGAGTTATCCATGTGGTAAATTAATTAAGCCTCATGTTCATAATCACATTGCGCGGAAAGTTCAAATTGCTCAAGAAGTAATTATCCTCAAAAAAGGTAAGCTTCGCGTTGATTTTTATACAGATCAGCAACAATATCTAGAAAGCCGGATATTGGGGGCTGGAGACGTTATTATGCTCATAATGGGGGGGCATGGATTTGAAGTTTTGGAGGAGGTCGAGATGATAGAAGTCAAACAAGGTCCCTATTTAGGAGAGCATGATAAAACTTGTTTTGCAGGGTTGACATCAGAGCAAGCTGATCGCGCAGGTGTATGAACCAAATTTTTGTCAATGAACCTCTTCTAAACGGGAATGAAAAGAAGTATCTAAATGAGTGTATAGATAGTGGATGGATATCTTCCGAGGGGCCATTTGTTACAAAACTTGAAGAAGATTTTGCTGCTTATGTAGGTAGACGCTTTGGTATAGCAGTAAGTAGCGGTAGTGGTGCTTTAGATATCGCCGTAGCTTGCTTAGGTATTAATAGCGGCGATGAAGTGATTTTGCCAACTTTTACTATTATTTCTTGTGCAGCATCAGTTGTAAGAAGTGGTGCAATACCAGTCGTTGTAGATTGCTGCCCAGACACCTACAATATAGATATCTCTAAAATTGAAGCAAAAATTACGTCTCGAACTAAGGCAATTATGGCAGTTCATATTTATGGCCTGCCCGTAGATATGGATCCACTTTTAGAATTAGCGCATAAATATCACTTAGCAATTATTGAAGATGCTGCTGAGATGCATGGTCAAACCTATAAAAATAGACCCTGCGGCAGTTTTGGTGAGGTTAGTATCTTTAGCTTTTACGCCAATAAGAACATAACAACAGGTGAAGGAGGAATAATTTTTACTGATGATGAAAGCTTAGCAGAGCGCTGTCGATCACTACGAAATTTATGTATGCAGACAAAACAGCGTTTTTTTCATCATGAATTGGGATGGAATTATCGAATGAGTAATCTTCAAGCTGCTGTGGGAGTAGCTCAGCTTGAACGCCTTGATAAACTCGTATCTCGAAAAAGACAGATAGGCAGATACTACACGAAACTACTAAAAGATGTTGAGTGTTTACAGTTGCCTATTCCCCATACAACCTATGCTGAAAATATATATTGGTCTTACTGCATTTTACTAAGAGATGAGGTTGTTATAGATGCAAAAGAAATGATGTATCGCTTGGGAGAAAAAAAAATTGGAACCCGCCCATTCTTCTGGCCTATGCACTTACAGCCAGTCTTCCTCGACATGGGCTTTTTCAGTGACACAAGTTGTTCTGTGTCGGAAAAAATTTCTCGACGAGGTTTTTACTTGCCTAGTGGTGGTGCATTGACAGATCTTCAAATTGAGCAAATTGTTGATGTATTTAAAGGAATATTACTTGATTTAGACAATCAATAAAATATTCTAAATTCTATTTAATCAAAAATTGCGTAACCTCTCTCCAGCTTATCAGTTTCCAAGAAAAGGAACAATGGCAACTATCCATCTGACGCAGTACAATTCAATATCTAAAACCTTTAACAAGTTAGAACCACCTATACTTCACTAGCGCGTGAATTGCTATGATAGCTTTCTATTCCAAAAAATTAGTCGTTCCTAGTATAAATTTTAACTGAAGTTTAGATTTGATTTTGCATGGCTTTTCAAGAGAATTATTCACAATATTACAACCTGCTTTACCGAGATAAAAATTATCTTGCAGAAATTGATTTTGTTCTTTCTCTATTAAATAAAAATCAGCCAAATTTGGAATCAATTTTAGAATTAGGCTGCGGCACTGGAAACCATGCACTAATATTAGCTGAGAAGGGGTATCAAGTTGATGCAGTCGATATAAGCATTGACATGCTTGAAGTGTCAAGAAAACGACTCCAAAATCTTCCTATTACGGTTACTTCAAGGGTTAATTTTAGGCACGGAGATTTACAAAGCGTTCGTACCGATAAAAAGTATGATGCTGTAATTTCTCTTTTCCATGTCATGAGTTATCAAATAACTAATGAAGCTCTTAATGCAGCATTTGCCACAGCAAAAGACCATCTGAAGCCTGGAGGTGTCTTCCTTTTTGACTGTTGGTATGGCCCCGCTGTTCTGAGTGATCGCCCAGTCACCAGAATTAAGCGTTTAGAAGACGAACAGACTAGTATTGTCCGAATTGCAGAGCCAGTTATGTTCGCAAATGAAAACTTAGTCGAAGTGAACTATCAAATATTTCTCAGCAGCAGAGATGGCTTAACACATAATCATTTTCGTGAAACTCATTCTATGCGATATTTATTTCAGCCAGAAGTTAAGGCTTTCTTAGAGAATAATCAATTTAAATTGCTTCAATGCCGTGAATGGATTACAAACAATACTCCTGGCTTTGACTCTTGGAATGTTTATTTTTTGTCACATTTTAATTAAATGAGAATTGCATTATTTTTAGGCAGAAATTCTCCTGTTCACTCTGGAGGGACATATAGCTTTGAGCGTCAGTTACTTTGTGCGCTGGCAGACTTTAGAGGTTCTTGCAGCCATGAGTTTTTTGTATTTGGCTGGAGTGAAGAAGTTCCAGAAGAACTTATTGGTGCTTCTCATATTCGATTTATTGACAATATTAATCCCAAGGCAAGATTAAGCTTTAAGCTTGCAAAATTAGCTTTTAGAAAAATCTTTGACAATAGAAATCGAAAAAGCATTGTTCGGTTAAAAACTTTTGTCAAAGATTTCCTTTCAGGAGACGATTCAAATATTTTTAAGCAAATCACAGCTCATAAAATTGAGATGGCCTGGTCTTTAGGGCTTGACTGTCCTATCAAAGAAATTCCCTATATTGCGACTGTTTGGGATCTCCAGCATCGAGTACAGCCCTATTACCCAGAAGTCAGCATAGGAGGAAGTTGGAAAGATCGTGAAGCATTTTATGCTGAAACCCTTAGAAGAGCTGCTTTTGTTGTCACAGGAACATCGGCAGGTCAACATGAAATTGAACAGTTCTTTAATATTCCTTCAGAAAGAATTAGAGTAATTCCTTTTGCCACCCCAAAATTTGCTCTAGAAGCATTGCCGTTCAAGAAAAATGATGTGGATAATATACTAAAAAAATACGATATTGCCCAAGAATACTTATTTTATCCAGCTCAATTCTGGCCTCATAAAAATCATATTGGCTTACTGCTAGCCTTAAAATATCTAAAAGAAAATTATAATCTTACTTTATGTATTGTTTTTGCTGGATCTGACAAAGGCAATCTTAGCTTTGTAAAAGCTAAAGCTGACGAGTTGTGCTTGTCAAAACAGGTGAAATTCACTGGATTCGTCCCTTTTGATGATCTTATTCTGCTTTATCAGAATGCATTTGCTCTGACTTATATTACTTTTGCTGGACCTGACAATCTTCCCCCTCTTGAAGCTTTTGGCTTAGGTTGTCCTGTCATTGCATCGAAGGTTTCTGGGGCTGAGGAACAATTGGGTGAAGCTGCAATACTAGTTAATCCTAAAGATCCAATAGAAATTGCGTTAGCTATCAAATCTCTTAAAGAAAATTTGGAGTTACGTCAAACTCTAATTCAAAGAGGACGAATACGAGCTATGCAGTGGACAGGTCAGGATTACATCAAAGAAATTTGTAAAATCTTAGATGAATTTGATCCCATTAGACGCTGTTGGAGCAGCAGTGAAACTTTCGATTCAAATGCTTCATAGATTTTTGTTTCTTTTTAACTTCATTTATTTATGCATTTTACCCATAATTAAAGCATTTTTAGATAGCAATTCACTAAAAAATTTTACATTATTTTAAATGTGGTTGTCTTTCTTCTATGAGTTATCCCTTATCTGTCCCGAGCTAGATTTTGCGGTTCCATTATAATCTGATCTATAATTGTGACACAGCAAAAATAATCTAATATTCTACCTTCGGGGTTAAGGTGTAACTGGATGTCCGAAAGTCAACCACCCAGCAAAGATGAATTCCTACGCCCGCGCAGCCGATACTACGGCGAGTTTACGCCTACAAATTTGGTATTTAACTCCAACCTCCAAGAGTTTGCAGCTCAAGTTGGCTTTATTTGCGCCCTAGAGACAAACGGCAAAATCTCTAGCGCCGAAGCCTATAAACAAATTAAAGATCTATTTAAAACCCTGAAGCACAGCAAGAAGGAATTGGGCATCGGAAAGTCAAACCTCAATGGGGGGACAGAGCCGCCGCCGCAAGACTGATTGAGCGGAAGCTAGACAGCGATATATTAAAAATTCTTGGCAAATCGCTGGGTGAGTTACACAGTATGTCTGAGTTCAGCAAGTCTTCGTGGGATTTCGGGCGATTCTTACAAACCCTCAATTACTTTGAAGCAGTCCCTTTATTGAGTTGGGTTCAAAAAATGTTTACGGGTTCCACACCTCCACCCACCCCACAGCCCCAGGCGGGCATTATCTTTAATTTCCAAGATGCTTCGCTGCCCTTAAGCCAAATCTGGGGTGCGCTAGATGATGTCGTCATGGGCGGCGTTAGCGCCAGTACGCTTCAGCAAGCAGCCGACGGGGCACTCTTTACAGGCGATGTCTCAACGGCAAACTCTGGTGGTTTCGCCTCCGTGCGAACTCGAAATTTTGAACCACCCTTGAATCTTTTCAGCGCCACTGGCCTAGAACTGCGAATTAAAGGCGATGGCAAGCGCTATAAGCTGCTGGTGCGGGATGAAGACAGTTGGGATAGCGTTGCGTACGCCTACTCCTTTGATACGACCATGAATCAATGGGCAACCGTGCAGATTCCATTTTCTAACCTGGTGCCTGTCTTTCGTGCCAAAACCGTCAAAAATGGCGCTTCTTTCAATTCAGGCCGCATCCGATCTTTTCAGCTCATGCTGAGCAAATTTGAGTATGACGGGGTCTTAAATCCTCGTTTTGAGGCGGGTGCTTTTACGCTATTGGTGCAGTCGATTGGGATTTATTCGTGACGCCATCCCCATGAGTATTGCTTGGCTTTGGGTGGTAGTGGGTTTGGCATTTTTTTTGGCCTGGAATCTTGGGGCAAATGATGTCGCCAACGCAATGGGCACTTCAGTAGGGTCTAAAGCCATTACGCTGCGTCAGGCGATCGCATTGGCAGGGGTTTTAGAGCTGACGGGCGCGGTTTTCTTCGGTCGCGAGGTCACGGCGACCCTAACAGGGAAGGTTGCGCCCCTTGCGCTTTTTGAAGGACAACCCCAGCTTTTTATCGTCAGTATTGTGGCAGAGCTGTTAGCCACCAGCCTTTGGTTACTGTTTGCAACGTGGCGGGGTTGGCCTGTGGCGTCTTCTCATGCCGCAGTAGGGGCGATCGCCGCCATCAACCTCATTGCTTTTGGTCTCAACGCCCTAGATGGAGCAATGATCCGCACCATTGTCGTGAGCTGGGTTCTAACCCCTTTCGCCAGCGGACTGCTATCTGCCATCTTTTTCTGGATCCTCCAGTGGACGGTGTTAGCGCAACCCTCCCCTATAGAGCGATGGATACACTGGAACCCCTGGCTGAGCGTTGCGCTAGTGGGAGTAGTGGGTGGACTGGTGTTTCCAACGGTTGTAGAGCCTGCTGCAACATTTATAGATGGGCATTGGAACTGGACATTACCCCATCACGACTACGCGCTAGGGCTGGGGTTTTTGGGGTTACTCGGGCTAACCCTCTGGACTCTACCCATTCTGAATCCTGAAATGGAAGCAGAAAACACCGTCGTAGAACGTCAGCTCGCTAAATTTCAGGTCGTCAGCGCCTGCTGTATGGCCTTTGCCCACGGCTCGAATGATGTTGGCAATGCGGTGGCTCCCTTAGCAAGCTTTGTGGCCTTTTGGCAAACCCAGACGATTCCAGTGACGGGCGTTGTTGTGCCCTTCTGGACGCTATTGCTGGGCGGCGTTGGCATTATGATTGGGCTGGCGACCTGGGGTAAAAAAGTGATTGTGACCGTCGGAGAGCAGCTCACCGCCTTACAGCCTAGCTCTGGCTTTTGTGCGGAGCTGGGAGCCGCCGCCACGGTTTTGCTGGCGTCTCGCTGGGGGCTGCCTGTGTCAACCACCCATGCCTTAGTGGGAAGTGTGGTTGGCGTGGGGTTAGTGCAGGGTGCCGCATCCCTTCAGGGGGCAACGGTGCGTCAGATTGCTGCCGCTTGGTTTATTACGGTTCCGGCGGCGATGGCGTTGGCTGGGGCGGTGTTTGTGGGGCTGCGATCAATCCTCTCGGTATAGCTTTAGTACACACAAGTCCGAGAAAATCCCCTCCATCTCCTTACGGAGAGGCTACGCCAACGGAGGGGTGCCCGTAGGGCGGGGTGGGTTAGTCCATGGCGCTACTGACTAACCCACCCCTGCTCCTCCCAGGAGGGGATTTTTATTGGACTTTTGCGTACACGGTAGCCTTAGCCGCGTAGGGTATAGCCCACGCCCCGAATCGTATGGATTAAGCGCTTTTCGCCATTTTCTTCGAGCTTTAGGCGCAGGTAGCGAATGTAGACCTCAATAATGTTGGAGTCGCCCATAAAGTCGTACCCCCAGACCTTTTCTAAAATCTGATCCCGCGTTAGCACCTGCCGAGGATGATTTAACAGGTATTCTAGTAAATCAAATTCTTTTGCCGTTAATTCAATAGAGCGTTTGTCTCGAAACACTTCTCGGGTGCTGCGATCGAGGCTCAAGTCTTCAAACTGAAGCAGATCAGAATTTGGCTCATTGGTGCGGCGCAGATGGGCGCGGATTCTTGCCAATAGTTCTTCAATACTGAAGGGTTTCAGCACATAGTCATCTGCCCCAGCATCTAAGCCTGCCACGCGATCGCTCACTTCATCTTTTGCCGTTAGCAAAATCACGGGCATTTTGTTGCCCGTTGCTCGGAGGCGACGGCATAGCTCTAGCCCTGATAACCCTGGCAGCATCCAGTCCAAAATGGCTAAATCTGGCGCTGATTCTCGCGCTAGGGTCAACCCCGTAATGCCGTCATGCGCCACGCTAATGCGATATCCTTCTGCACTCAGCTCTAGTTCAATAAATCGAGCCAGAGGCACTTCATCTTCAACCAAAAGGATGTGCATCATCGTCATTGCGCTGTTGCCTAAGAATCAAAATATACTCAGTTAAGCCTAAACGTACCACCAAGCCCAGGCAATTAAAACCGCCTGGAGCGGAAGCCTTGCCCAGTAGAGCGCAGGGATATGCGGAATGCCCTGGAGGTGAATTTGATTGACCGCCATATTAACATTGGCAGGGAATACGGCAATAAAAAGTGCAATAAGGCCCCAAGCTGCGGCAGAGCTAACGGGTGGAATGAGTAGACCCACGCCGCCTAAAATTTCAAAAAAGCCGCTGATGTAAACCAGGGCTAAATGATAGGGCAAATAGTTTGGCACAATTTTGACGAAGGGTTGAGGTTTGACAAAGTGTAGTACCCCCGCGCTAATGATAAATGCGGCTAAGGTAAACCGCAGAATTTCTCTTAAAATTTCCATTAATAAGACCTAAAACCATCTGTAGCACAGCATAGTTGACCCTATGCTAGCTTTCTCTCTTCCTCTGGCGATAGATCTGTCGATACGCAATACGCAGCATTCACCGCTGAGCAATCCTATTTTTTGGCGGCTGGGGCAGGACAGGTTTTATATTGCGGTGAGGCGTTGTCAAAATTACACTGGTAGACATAGCTCTTCTGCCAGCTCAGCGGAATTTCAAGGAGCGATCGCGCCCCTGTAAAGCCCTGTGCCACAAACAGCACCAGCGCCACGCAGTTGAG
>JANNDV010000148.1:0-5080 GCA_031387975.1 Acaryochloridaceae cyanobacterium OTE_75_metabat_521
AGCCATTCATAACATCTCAAAGAAATGGACAATGCCGATTCGCGATTGGAAGGCTGCCTTGAATCGATTTGCCATTGAATTTGAGGGGAGGTTTCCCATGTAACTTTTTAGGCACTGACACAAACTACTTTACAAACCCGTTAGTCAACTTAATTTCAAAGAGATCGGCTTCAATCAGGCTGGCACCAGTCAGATCGCAGCTTCTAATAGTAGCGCTTCCGAGTTCAGCGCCATTCAAAATCGTCCCTTTAAAGATGCATTCTTCCAACCAACTGAAGACAATACTCGCGTTGCTCAAATCGGATTCACTGAAATTAACTTGGTAAAGATTAACCTCAGCCAAGTTGGCATTTCTGAAATTAGCTCCACTCAAATTAGCTCCGGCAGGATCAACGAGATCCAACCGATACTTATCCCCGGAGAAATTTCTATCTCCAGCAGCATAGATTTCCCTCAAGTCTTCGTCTCCAATTCTAGTTTTTCTTTTACTACCGTAGAAACTCATACCGCTTCTCCTACATCTATTTACGACATCAACAATACCGCAATCACCCTGTGGAACACATACCTCCAACCCACCACACCCCTCAATCTCAACATCCAGATCGCCGATCTGCCAACAGGTCAACTCGCAGAAGCCACCATCACAGGCTTCGACCCTACAGGCCGCCCCAACTCCGGCACCCTGTATCTTGACATCGACGCCAATGGCCTCGGCTGGTACATCGACCCCACCCCCTGGGAAAACAGCGAATTCACCCAAGCCCTAACCGACACCGCCTACCGCGCCACCCCCAACAGCACTGCCTATGGTCACTACGACCTCCTCACCACCCTCCTCCACGAAACCGCCCACCTCCAAGGCTTCATCTCCGGCTACAGCAACTACGATCGCCATATCCAAAGCATCAACGGCAGCAAGACTTTCGTGGGCGACGGCTTCAGCGCCATCCTCACCCCCGATGGTAGCCATCTAAACTCTCAGGTCTACCCTTACGACCTGATGAACACCACCCTCACCCCCTTGCATCAATCCCAACCCCCTCATCCCTTCCTTATAGCCCAAAGGCTTACCCCCTTCGGCAGGCTCCCTATCGCTAAAAGCGAGGCTACGCCAAAACGACAAGCTCAGGACACAGCAGGACATCGCTTCTCCCACCAGGATAGAAGGGCTAATTCCGTCTCCCCTCGCCCGTTCTGGGAGAGGGGTTGGGGGAGAGGGTCATATTTGTGCAGGAGGTCTAATCTATTCCTAAACGCGAGTAGCACGATTCGGGCTACCACCTTTTTCAGCCTCTCTCACTTTTTTACCGCGCCAAAAAATCTTGAGAGGAGTCCCTGCAAAGCCCAACACCTCACGGAACTGCCGCTCAACATAGCGACGGTAGTTGTCTTTGAAGACCGCAGGGTTATTGACAAATAGCGCAAAGGTTGGCGGCTTGGTGCTGACCTGGGTACCGTAGTAAATTTTGCCCTGCTTCCCTTGGCGGGTGGTGGGGGGCGTATGCCAGCTCAGGGCTTCTTCAATCACCTCATTGACTACAGACGTGCTGACGCGGCGCTGATATTGCTCGTTGGTGGCATCCACTAACGCCAAAATGTTGGCGACACGCTGACCTGTGACGGCACTCACAAAAATGATCTGCGCCCAGTCCATGAAGTTAAGGCGATCGCGGATCAGCTTCTCGTACTCATAAATTGTGTCGTTGTCTTTTTCAATGGCATCCCATTTATTGATGACCAAAATACAGGCGCGACCCTCTTCAATAATGCGCCCCGCCAGCTTTAGCTCTTGCTCGGTCACGCCATCGACCGCATCCACCACAAACAGCACCACGTCACAGCGGCGGATGGCCTTAAAGGCGCGATTGATTCCAAAGAACTCAGGGCCGTACTCCACATTTTTTTTGCGGCGAATGCCAGCGGTGTCGATGAGTCGATAGGTTTTACCATCCCGCTCTACCACCATGTCAATGGTGTCTCGCGTGGTGCCAGAAATGGGGCTAACAATAGAGCGCTCTTCGCCCACAAAGGCATTGAGAAGGCTGGATTTACCCACGTTGGGGCGACCAATAATGGCGACCTTAATTTCTTCTACTTCAGGCTCTGTTCCTTTTTCTGGTAAATGGGTCAGCATTTGGTCTAGCAGCTCGCCCGTTCCGTTGCCGTGGATGCCCGACAGCGCATAGGGTTCGCCTAAACCTAAATTCCAGAACTGAGCCGCCTGAGATAGCCCCAACTGAGGCGACTCACATTTATTGACCGCTAATAAGACAGGGACTTTTTGCTGCCGTAGCCACTGAGCAATTTCTTCATCTGCGTCCATCTGCCCTTCTCTGCCGTCTACCACCATAATGGCAACGCTGGCTTCAGAAAGCGCCGTCATGACCTGCTGGCGAATCAGCGGCAAAAACTCAGTCTCGTCATCAAATACCAAGCCGCCGGTGTCTACCACCATAAACTCGCGATCGCACCAGTAGGCAGGGCGGTAGGTGCGATCACGGGTCACGCCGGGTTCATCATGAACAATGGCATCCATCATGCCCGTTAAGCGATTGACGAGAGTAGACTTGCCGACGTTTGGACGACCAATAATGGCCACAATTGGGAGACCCATAGGGGAGATACCTGAACTTCAATTAAAGATTTAGCCAAAGTAAACCCGCGCTGTAGGCTGGGCTGCATAGGCAGTACGTCTTTGGCAGAGAGTGAGCGCGGATAACGGAGGGAAACTCTCTATCTGCTCACGAAACGTTCGACGTAATGCCATCGCAATTTTTGGTGTTCCCTTTTATAATAGCGCCCCTCATCGGTAAATCAAAATGACAAAAAAATCAATGATTGTTCACCATTCAATGAAGACAAATTACGAATCGCCAATGGCCTGAAGGGATCGTCGTAGGATGCAAAATAATGTTTTAGGCCAGAACAGATAAGATTTATAGCCCTAGTTCTAGTCCCAATTCTAGCCTCATGTTCTGGCCCTAACGATTGTCCGATTGATTGATCGTTGAGCTTAAGGAGCACCCATGACCATTGCAGTTGAGCCAACACGACAGGCTGACGAACCTTTGGAGAAGATGATAAAAACGTCGCTCAAGGTGGGGATTCCTAAAGAAGTTTATGCGGGTGAACAGCGCGTTGCCGCGACGCCTGCCACCGCTCTGGTGCTCCAGAAAATGGGCTTTGAAGTGTGGGTAGAACCCGATGCAGGTGCCCTTGCCAATTTTTCGGATGCCAGCTATGAGCAGGTCGGGTGCCACATTTGTGATGACGTGAGGCAGCTTTGGGCGATCGCAGATATCGTCCTCAAAGTCCGCGCCCCTCAGCAGCACCCTGAACTGGGCATTCACGAAGCAGATCTATTACGGGCAGACCAAACTCTGATCAGCTTTATCTGGCCTGCCCAAAACGCGGCGCTCCTCGACCAGCTTGCAGCGCGTAAAGCCACCGTGATTGCGATGGACTCCATCCCGCGTATCACACGGGCACAGAAGATGGATGCCCTTAGCTCTACGGCAAACCTCGCGGGCTACCGCGCCATTGTTGAAGCGGCTCATCAGTTTGGGCGCTTTTTTACGGGGCAAATTACCGCTGCTGGTAAAGTGCCCCCCGCCAAGGTGATGGTGATTGGGGCTGGGGTGGCTGGGTTAGCTGCCATTGGTGCAGCGCGGAGTATGGGGGCGATCGTTCGTGCCTTTGATACCCGTCCGGTGGTGAAAGAACAGGTACAAAGCATGGGTGCCGAGTTTTTAGAGCTGAACTTTCAAGAAGATGGCTCTGGGGCAGGGGGCTATGCCAAAGAAATGAGTCCTGAATTTATTGCCGCAGAAATGGCGCTGTTTGCGGCTCAGGCTAAAGACGTAGACATTATTGTCACCACGGCACTAATCCCTGGTCGGCCTGCACCCAAGCTCATCACCCACGAAATGGTAGAGAGCATGAAGGCGGGTTCTGTGATTGTGGATATGGCGGCAGAACAGGGCGGCAACTGTGAAGTGACAAAGCCTGGTGAGATTTATCGCTACCACGATGTTGCGGTGATCGGCTTGACGGATTTACCCAGCCGTATGGCGAACCAGGCCAGCCAGCTTTACGGCACAAATCTGTGCCATCTGCTCAAAGACATGGGCGGCTCCGAAAACTACGCCATCAATTACGACGATGAAGTGGTGCGCGGTGCTTTGGTCTTGCACGACGGAAAAATCACATGGCCTGCGCCAAAACCTGCTGCCCCACCACAGCCCGCAGCACCTGTAGCTCAAGCAAAAGTTGCGGCAGTGGCTGAAGCAAAACCTGCCAAAAAATCCAGCGGCTGGGTGTGGATGATTGTCGTGGGCTTGGCGCTTCTGGGCATGGGCTTAGGCGCACCGGAATCGTTTTTGTCTCATTTTATTGTGTTTGTGCTGGCCTGCTTTGTGGGTTGGCAGGTGATCTGGAACGTGGCACCTGCGCTCCATACCCCCCTCATGAGCGTCACCAACGCCATCAGCGGCATCATCATTTTGGGCGGAATGCTGCAAATTTCAGGGCCGCTGACCTCACCGACGACTGTGTTAGGGGCGATCGCCATCCTAGTGGGCACCATCAACATTGCCGGAGGGTTCTGGGTCACGCAGCGAATGCTGAATATGTTTCGTCGGTAGATAGACCCTCACCCCCAACCCCTCTCCCATAAAGGGAGAGGGGAGCAATAGCAAGATTATATTAGCCCTTCTCCCCTAGTGGGAGAAGGGTTGGGATGAGGGGAAGAAGAGTACGAAAGCAATCCTCAATCTTTTAAGCATCAAAAGCGCCACAGCAGTTTGAAGCGTATCAGCAATTTACTTGTCAACAATTTATGAACAGCAGTCTAGTCACGGTTGCCTATATTGCAGCCAGCGCCTTATTTATTTTGAGTCTTGCCGGACTCTCCAACCAAGAAACCGCCCGTAAAGGAAACCTGTTTGGCATTATCGGGATGGCGATCGCCCTCCTCGCCACGGCCTTAAGCGGCAATGTCAATCTCACAGGGTCTGCCACTCTCGCCGCCATGATTATCCCTGGTGCATTAATTGGGGCAACCTTGGCCTCACGGGTT
>JANNDV010000246.1:0-10404 GCA_031387975.1 Acaryochloridaceae cyanobacterium OTE_75_metabat_521
TATTGCCTGAAGTAACAGCGGTTCAAAAATTTCCCATTCTTCATCGGTGAAACTGCTGGAATATGCCATTATGCCTGGATTAGAGGGGGCTTTAGCACCTTAATTCAAGTTCCGTAAGATGTCAAATGGGTTCTATAAGGGGAGGGCTGGGCTGGGGTAATGCAGAGTGATCAAACTTAGACTCATCCGTTATTTCAGGCTTGTGTGTACAACGTAGCCTTTATCAAGGGAGGGTTGGGTGGAGCAATGCAGGGTATTGGAGCGTACGCCAACTTCTGTCCCAGTAGTAATGTCATGAGACCCGAATATTTGAAAAAACATTTACAAATCAAGGCTTAGCGGCCTTTTTCTGTTCAGCAGTATCACGGATTACAAATTGAGCTTGAGTTAAATATCTTAGGAGAAGTAAAGTCCAGCCAAACGCTTCTGCAAGGAAAACCTTTCGTAAATGTCGAATTTGTTGGGCTAAGTGCTCACACTACTCTCAGTAACGTCTAATACAGAATTTATGGAGTTTCAAGGGTTTGGGGTTCAATCGCCAAGTTGCCCCCTTAACTAACTCCTACAAAACGTTGGTGGCTCAGATTCTGCCGCTGCACAAAACCTATCGCACCAAACTCATCGATATACGGGGAACTTTCAATTCATGTCTAATCTCAAGAAGAAACGAAACGATCGCAACAGCCCAGGGTACCGTCCCCTGATGATCGCAGCCTTGGTCGCCAGCGGCATCTTGCAGCCACTTCTGCCCGTTTTAGCCGCAGGTACCGCCGCTGCCACGGGCATCAGCAACACCGCAACAGCAACCTATAAAGATGATGCTGGCACAGACTTTAATGCAACCTCCAACACCGTTGACATTAAAGTTGCGCCCATTGCTGGTGTTACCGTCAAAGCAGACGGCATTACCGACGTCAATGGTGGTGCGCTTGAAGTCAGCGACCAGGCTATCTATAAATTCGATGTTACCAACGTTGGTAACACCCCGGAAGATATCTTTATCCCTGGCACCCCAACCACCACGGGCATTGACACTACAACTATCGCTGTAACCTATCAACTCGTTAACCCTTCTACCGGTGCTCTTATCGGCTCACCGACAACGGTTCCCGCAGGTGGTGCTATTATCCCAGGCGTTCTTGCAGACCAAGTGGTTAAAGTTACTGTAACCGCCAACGTTAAAGCAACGGGTGTTTCTGTTGGCGACCCTGTCAGCGTTACCTTGGGTAATGCAGGCACCAATAACAACGACCCTCTAACCACCCAAAACATCGTAAAAACGGGTACCGCAACGACAGACGAAGTTCGTACCGTTACACTTTCCCCTACACCGACCTACACCATTAACAAAGAAGCCAGTGCGTTTCAATCTTTACCTTTCGCAAGTAAAGTAACGCCTCAGGCTTTTGCAGTCATCAAAAAGACTGCCGCTAGCACTCCTGGTGCAACCTCTGCCGGTAACGACGACACCATCAATTACAACCTCAACCTCTCTGTGCTCAATAGCTCACCCAACGGTAGCTACAGCCCTGCTGAGTTAGTAGGTACAAATATTAAGTTGGGTGCAACGGCTGGAGCCGCTACCACTCAATCCAAAATCTTGGTCTCTGATGCAATTCCTGCTGGAACCGTGCTTAAAGAAGCTCCAGCAGCTCCTACTAATTGGACAACCGTTTACTCTATTGATAGCGTAGATGCAACTATCCCCATCTCTTCCACAGAACTGGGCGCTCTTCCTGCGGCAACTTGGACTACAACAGCGCCTGCTGACCTAAAAACCGTCAAGCGCGTCGGTTTTATTTTAGCTGCTTCTTCCAACACAGCAGGTATTCCTACGACTGGTTCTACTGCGGTAGACTTCCCCATTAGCGTTATTACCAGCGGCCTGCCCAACAATGGCGGCAAGGTTTACAACATTGCTCAAGCCTTTGGTCAAACGAAGAATGAGGCCACTAATAAAGTTGTAGTGGATGAATCTGGTGACTCCACCCCTAGCAACTTTAACGATGATGGCTCCGTTGGCCCTGTCTACGACCCCAAAACAGATACCGGTAAAGCGGACCCCACCAATCAAGGTGTAGATGGCGACCCTCTCAACCCTAATACAGGGATTGGTCCTAAAGGTGAAGATACCGTAAGCAACATTACTGGAACCGTTGCAGCGGCAGTTGATGGCCTTCTTAACGGCCCCAATGGCACCCCTGCTGCTGTTGGCCCCACAGATGCTAACGATGACTTTACCAATGCCTCTACTCAACCTCCTGCAGGGCAATCTCCGATCAGCAGTATCACAACAGCACAGATTGCGAGCTTCAAAAACACAGTCAAAAATCCAGGGCTAGGTACAACCCCTACCGCTGTTGCAGATGTAACCGTACAGCCGATCGCCCCCAGCAAAGCTGAAGCGTCAGATGGCATTACACCAACAGGTCAGTACGGTTTAGATACCGATATCCCAGTGGGTACAACCGTAACCATTACAGAGTTGAATTCGCTCGGCGTTGCGACCAGCAAAACGGCTACCTATACTTATGCTGTAACGGCTGGCGTTGGTAGCTTTACAACGACTGACACTCCTGTCAACCTAGGCACTGTTGCAGTCAATGGCGTTGTCAACTACAAAACAGTTGTAAACTTCCCTGCAGGCTCAATTCTGCCCTTAAAGGCAGTCTCGATTCCTGTTGTGGCTTTTGCTGATGATAATCCTGGTGGCGCTGCCGCTGGTTTTAACGGCGAAACGACCAACAACATCACCATTGACCGCGTCTACACAGGCTTCATGAAGCTCGTCAAAGAAGCGCGTGTTCTAGATACTGATGGAACGACAGTGCTTCAAGACTGGACAGATGCAACAACTTCTGGCGGTACGGGTGGCTTATTGACTGTCAAGCCAGCCCCAGGTCAGTTCATTGAATACCGCATTCGCTACCAAAACATCTCGGCAGCAGCAAACGGTTCTGGCAACGTTGTTCTTAACGCCAAGCAATTCACGCTGACAGAAGATGGTGTCTTTGTGGCCACTGGCCCTAACGCTAACCCTAATACTTGGGCAAGTGTCACCACTCACCAACAAAACACGATTGCTAGCCCAGGCTCTACGCTGAGCTTCTTTAATACGGCTGGTAGCACGATTGGTACCACTGACCCCGCTAATGCTACGGACGTTGGCAAGTATCAAAACACAGTTACAGCGCCTATTGCCCCAGGCGACCAAGGCACCTTCCAATTCCGCCGTCTTGTGAAGTAACACCCACGAGTTTGCTATCGGTGTGATGTTATTTCAGCAATATATTACACCGATGGCTTTCTTACACCTGTTGCGCGCTCTTTTCGATTTTACTGACTTACCCACAAAGGCTTAAAAAAACATGAAACGTCGTTTATCTATCGGTCTTAGCATCCTTGCCGTTGCTGCTGCGATTCCTTTTATTAGCGGTACGCCTGTACTCGCGCAATTGCAACAAGCAGGTTCTTCCATTGTTAAAAATATCTTGGCTCCTAAGGTCAATCTCAACTTGGGTGCTGAAAAGAAAGTCACTTCTGTTGACGCTCAAGGCAAACAGCAGGTTTCTTGGAAGGCGCTTGATGGCTCAGCAGTAAAGCCTGGTGATGCACTTCGCTACACCCTCGTAAGCGAAAACGCTGGCGACAAAGCTGCAAAAGACCTCAAGCTAACTCAGCCTATCCCTGCTCAAACGCTTTACACCTTAGATTCTGCTAAGGCCAATGGCGCAGCCCTAACCTACAGCATCGACGGCGGCAAGTCTTTTGTTGCTAAGCCCATGGTGACGGTTAAGCTTGCCAGCGGTGAGTCGGTTCAGAAGCCTGCACCTGCTGCTAGCTATACCCACATCCGTTGGGACTACAGCAACTCTTTGGCACCTCTGGCGGCTGTCCGTGCAGCTTATGAAGTTGCAGTGAAGTAGAGTTTCTACTTGTCCCCCTTAATAAAGGGGGGAGACCGGAAATGTATTGCCCTCCCCTTTATACGGGGAGGGTGGGGTGGGGTAGTGCAAAGCACTCTGCATCGCCTCCAAAGGTTGCGGTTGCAGAGAATCTCAAGAAGCTATATGGCTTTGAGGTAGCGCAAAGCACCCTGCATTACCCCCCTTAGTCCCCCCTTATAAAGGGGGGAGACCGAAAGTCTAGTGCCTTTCTGTTGTCAAGGGTGAGGTAGTACAAGACACAAAAGCCTAGCCTCATTTAGTAGAGCGGCTTATTTTACTTCTATCTAGCTAAAACCAGTATTTAGTCTAGCTTAATCATTCTTTTTGACGCTCTAAACCGTTGCCCCTTCTCTACTTTCTGGCTATAGCGTTTTGTCAATCCTAAATCTATAGTTCCGCTGTTTTAATGCAGCGCAACGGTTTTGTTCTGCTTTTTGTTTGAGTAGAGATTGATTTGTGAAACCTTTTTTAAAATGGCAAAATCAACCCAGATGCAAAACTTCTTTTAAGTTTGTAACCCCAATTTTTGTAGGTTTACTGCTTCAGGGAGTGGGGCAAGTGGCGGCTCAGACTGCCAGCATCGCGCCGTTGAGACTTGTTAACCAGGCACAGGCCGTTTACGATCTCCCCTCCGGCGATACCATTTCCACCCTATCCAATCCTCTCAAAATTAAGCCAGACAATAGCCTAACGGATCCAGCCGGTCAGCTTTTAGGGTGTGGCGGTCAACCACTGGCAGACTATACGGGTTTTGGCGTAGGGCTTTATGACATCAATGCCGCAGACCCCACAGGAAGTGAACTAGGTTCCCTGCTCAGGCTAACGCCCACCGAACTTCCTGACGACCCCACCAACAATATTCCTAAGGGGATACAGCCGAATACGACGAATGTAAACCCCTTTAACTTATCTAATACAGGCAGTGGACGCTTTAGCTTTTTACTCGATCGCAGCCAAGGTCAACTGGCAATTGGCAAAAGCTATATCTTAGTGGTCAACCCACCCGCCACATCAACGCTCTACACTCAGCGGCGCATCAAAATTCAAATTTTAGATATTCAACGGGTAGATGGTGACGAGATTGTGTCTTACCACGCCATCGCCTTAGATGGCTTGCCCATCACCAGCGAAGGCGCAACCGAGTTTAACCAAACTTCCGTTTTAATTGCTGATGCTAATCGAATTAGTTTGCAGCTTTTGGCCTTGCGCTTAAACAATACCCTGTGTCAGCAAAACCAAGTACGGCTCACTAAATCTGCTGATCGTGCCTCCGCCGCACCAGGCGATACCGTTATTTACCGCCTCTCTGCTCGCAATTCTTCAGATGGGGCGCTCAATAGAACCGTCATTAGCGATGTATTGCCCCTCGGCTTTAAGTTTTTACCAGAATCAGTCCGGGCAGAACAAGAAAAGCAAACCGTCCCCATTCAGGTCACACAAAACGGACAGAACGTTACCCTCTCCTCCCAGACGCCCCTAGCTATTGGCAATACCCTCAATATTGTTTACGCCGCACAACTCACCACCGATGCAATCCGCGGTACAGGCAAAAACTACGCCAATATTCTTACCCATCGTGTAGATAACGGCTCTGACGTTAAAGATGGCCCCGCCATTCACCAAATTCGCCTGAGTGCAGGGCTTTTGTCTAACTGCGGCACCATTATTGGTCGCGTGTTTGAAGACCGCAACTTTGACGGTGAACAGCAAGACGGCGAACCAGGCATGCCCAATGCAGTGGTGTACCTAGAAGATGGCAACCGTGTTACCACCGACCCCAATGGGTTGTTTAACGTCAAATGTGCCCTGCCAGGCTACCATACGGGCGTTTTAGACCCCCTGAGTGTACCTGGGTATGACATTGCACCCAATCATCGCTTTATCGAAGGCAATAGTGCATCTCGATGGGTGCGCTTAGCACCTGGGAGTATGGCTCGCATGAATTTTGCAGTTATCCCCACCGGAAAAAAGGGGGATAGGCCATGAAGAATAAGCGCCGATATACAAATTCTACAGCGGCTGTTTTAAGCACTGCGGCGGTTTTTCTGGGGGTATGCCTACCGCCTGCTGCCGCTGCTGCGCCAACAACCGAGCGCGGTGGCTCTTCTGATGCCCCAATGACGGAGCGATCGAGGGGTGTTGAGCCAGTTGCACCGCCCTCAGCACCGCCCTCAGTACCCTCTGTGGTGAACCCTGCTGCTAACACTTCTACCCCAACGCCGCAGGTTGTAACACCGACTACCACATCTGAGGTTGCAATTTTAACGCCTACACCTGGCGTTGTGCTGGATCAACCTTCCACGTCTGTGACCATTCAGTATCCTGTGGGTGCAACCGTTGATTTGTTTGTTAACGAGCAGATCGGCGATCGCAGTTTGATCGGTCGAACTGAAACCAACAAAACCACTGGACGGGTGACAGAAACTTGGTATGGCATCGTCTTAAAAGATGGTAAAAACACCCTTAGCGTCAATCGTGCAGGCAATATAAAACCCGAGACCAAAATTGAAGTCCAGGTCAGTGGACAGCCCACTAAGATCAAAGTCTCTACCCTTGAAACTAAAATTCCGGCTGATGGTCGCTCAACGGCCACCATTCAGGGTGAACTTCAGGACGAAGCAGGCAACCCCTCTAACTGGTCAGCAGATGTCACCTTAGACACAAGCGCTGGGGAATTTGTGGGCACCGATCAGGCTCCCGATAGCCCAGGATTTCAGGTTAAGGTGAATCGTGGACGATTTACCGCTGTGCTACGCTCTACGTCTCAAGCGCAGGCCGTTCGCGTTCGTGCTCAAACGGGTAATTTAGAAGGCTTTTATCAGTTCCAGTTTGAAACCCCCGTTCGCAAATCGCTTCTTTCTACGGGTGTTTTAGACATTCGACTGGGCGCACGGGGCACTAACTTTTATGACCGCTTTCAAGATTTTCTGCCCACCGACCGCAAAAATGGCGCGGTTTTAGACGTCAAAGGTGCGGCCTTTGCGACGACCTCGATTGGAGGATGGCTATTTACGGGTGCTTTTAACAGTGCGCGTACCCTCAACGAAACAGCAGATGGGCGATCGCGTCTTTTTAGTACCACGCAATCTTCAGACCAGCAGTATGCGGTTTATGGCGATAGTTCCACGACTGAAAAAGTAACGCCGTCTCAAGACAGTCTGTTCTTACGTCTAGAGCGCACCTCGCCCATGAAAGGCGCTGGCCTTGACTACGTGATGTGGGGAGACTTTAGCACCGCAGAATTTGCAACCCCCTCCCAAGAATTTACGGCGACCAACCGGACGTTGCATGGGTTTAAGGCTAACTATAATTGGGGCGGCTTTCAGCTTAGTGGGCTGTACTCTGATACCGTTCAAGGTTTTCAGCGCGATACCATTGCCCCCGACGGCACCAGCGGTTTTTACTTTGTGTCTCGTCGTAACCTCATTGAAGGCAGTGAAAACGTCTTTATTGAACTAGAAGAGCTAAACCGTCCAGGCACCGTCATTTCTGCGCGACGGCTTTCTCGCGGCAGCGACTACAGCATTGACTATGATCGCGGCAGTTTGCTATTTGAAGACCCGATTTTACGCACCGATATCGCCGCAGATGGAACGGTATTGGTCCGTCGAATTGTCACTACCTATCAATACGATGCCCAGGGCCAAAGCACCAGCGTCATTGGTGCGCGCGCCCGCTATCATTTTTCTCGAACTCAGGGCAAAGAAAGCTGGCTAGGGGGAACCTACTGGCGCGAAGACCAGGGTGCGCGTGATTTTGAACTCTATGGCGTAGATGCCAAAATTGCCCTTGGCAAAACAGGCAGCATTATTGCTGAGTACGCTCACTCTACCAACATGACCGATGCCGCCAGCGATCGCGTCCTCGGTTCTGCCTATCGTATTGTGGCGCAGGGTGAACTGTTCAAAGGGCTGAAAGGTCAGGCATTTTATCGCACGGCAGAAGCAGGGTTCTCTAACAACGCCACCCTTAGTTTTGTGTCAGGGCAAACACGCTATGGCGCTTCGTTGTCGGGTCAGGTTGCTGCAAAAACGAAGCTTTCGGTTCAGTATGACCACGAAGATAATTTTGGGATTGCCCCCCAAATTATCACCGACCTAGATCGGTTACTGAACCCAGGCACTTCACCTGTGCCAGGGACAAAGCAAGATAACAGCTTAACCACCGTTACCGCAGGGGTTGATCAGCGGATTGGCAAAGCCGCTGTGGGTCTAAAATTTATCCACCGCGATCGCATTGACCGCGTCGCGAATCAAACCAGCAACTCGAACCAGCTCGAAGGTTCTTTCACGGTTCCGCTGCGTAAGAACTTAAGCTTTAGCGCTTTGGCAGCAATTAACCTCTCGGGCAGCGACCCCGTATACACCAATCGAGTCCGGGCAGGACTGGACTGGGACATTAACCCCAACGTCACCATGCGCCTGAGTGAGAACTACTTTTGGGGCGGACAGTATGGCGATCGCGCCATCACGAGCCTAGATACCGTTGCCAAGTACAACCTCTTTAAAGACACCCAGCTCACAGGGCGATTTTCAATTCTAGGCGGCATGGAAGGCATGACAGGCCAAGGCGCAGCCGGCATTAAGCATAGCTGGAAGATTGCCTCTGGACTCAAAATGGACTTGGCCTACGAGTACGTCATGGGTCAATTCTTTGGCAAAACCGGAGCCGGAACGCAGTTTCAGCAGCCCTACGCCGTAGGGAGTGGCGCTTCTGCCCTCAGCCTCGACAGCGGCCATAATTTCTCGGTTGGCGTTGACTACACCGACAACCCTGATATTAAGGCAAGCTTTCGTTACCAGTACCGCACCTCCTCGGGTGGTACCAACAGCGTTTTGGCCGCAGATGTAGCAGGTAAACTGACCAGTTCTTTAACGGGTCTGGTACGCTATGAGCAGGCTGGGGCAGCCAATCAGCTTTTGGGCTTACTGGGGAGTACCGCCAACTTTAAGGTGGGGTTAGCCTACCGCAACCCCAAAAACGACAGCTTCAATGCGCTATTGCGCTACGAGTTTCGCAATAACCCCTCTATTACGCCCGACACTATTTTGCTGGGCACTGGCACTGGCTCTACAGACCATACCCTTGCCGTAGAAGGCATCTATGCCCCTAACTGGCGCTGGGAGCTTTATGGCAAGCTGGGCTATCGTCACAGCACGTCTTATCTAGCGAGTGATTTGATAAGCAGTAGCGATATTTTACTCACTCAACTGCGAGCCACCTATCGCATCAGCTACCGCTGGGATATTTCGGCGGAAGGTCGCCTCATTAATACGCTCTCGACAGGCACCACTGAGTATGGCGCAACGGCAGAAGTGGGCTACTATTTAACGCCTAATCTGCGGCTGGCAGCGGGTTATGCTTTTGGCCGCGTGAGCGATCGCGATTTTAATAATTCCCGTTCAGCGGGTGGCCCATTTGTGGGCATTACGGTCAAGCTCGACCAGCTCTTTGACGGCTTTAGATTACTCAAAAAGAACCCCAAAAAGACGCTAGAGCAAAAGGCGGCTGACGTTGTTCCTACAGCAGCAGCGCCCACCACAGAGCCTGCGGCGGCTCCGCTCCCTCCTGTTCAGAACGGTAATCAACCATGACGACATTTTGGCTTAGACGATTTGGGGCTATCTCGGTGCTGGGCTGCTTACTTCCTACAGTGCTTCCTGGTTTACAGGCTCATGCACAATCGGTGCCTCCACGGCTGCGGGTTTTGGTCAACAGTGCCCAAGATGGCCCCATTCAGCCCGATCAAGGCTTAACCCTGAGAGAAGCGATCGCCCTCACCAATGGCACGCTCTCTCTAAACCGCCTTAGCCCTCAAGAAGCGGCGCAAGTTCAAGCTGTTGAACAGTCAGCCCAGCAGTCACCCGAACAGTCAACAATCGGGTTTAACCTACCCCCAGACCAAACCACTATTTATCTCAAAGAAGCGCTCCCGCCTCTACGCGCCGTAGGGCTGAGTTTAGATGGCACCACACAGCCCAACTACGGTAAATCTTTAGCAACAGACGGGCTAAAGCCCATTGTGGCGATCGCCTCTGCCCCAGGCACCGAAATTTTGCGCGGTCTCACCATCTTGGCAGATCGAGTTGCGGTGCGCGGGTTAAGCATATATGGGTTCACCCGACCAAACGACAAACGCCCTGCCATCGGTTCGCTGCTTTCTGCCGATATTTTGGTAGCGCGTCAGTTGCCAGAATTAGTAAGAGCTGGCGATTACCTAGAGCCACCGTTGCAGGACGTGATCTTAGAACGCAACTGGATTGGGGTTGTCCCCAACGGCAGCGCACCAGCCGTAGCCTCAGATTTTGGCATCTCTATTTTTAATGGTTTGGGAACGCTCATTCGCAATAACGTGATTGCTAACCACGGCGGCAGCGGCATTATTACGGGCGTGAGCGCTCAAAATACGATCATCAATAGCAACCTGATTGAGCGCAACGGGCAAACGGGCATGGCG
>JANNDV010000262.1:0-1858 GCA_031387975.1 Acaryochloridaceae cyanobacterium OTE_75_metabat_521
AGCCTAGAATGTCGGGAGCCGGATGCAGTGAAAGTTGCACGTCCAGATCTAACTGGGAGGGGCGGAGTTTCATCACTCCCCTCGACCCAAACAGTTTCCATTGTTAGGTCGAGAGGAAATTGAAAATATGCTGGGCTTAAGCGAACTTAAACAAACTAAGGTTTACCAAGAAGCTTTGCAAGAAGGTGAGCAGCGGGGTGAACAGACGGGTGCCCTACGAGAAGCGCGATCGCTCATCTTCCGCCAATTAACGCGTCGCATCGGGACAATCTCACCCAATTCTGAAGCCAAAATCTCTGCGCTCTCGATTTTTCAACTTGAATCATTGGGTGAGGCATTGCTAGATTTCTCTAACTCGGCTGATTTGGACAATTGGCTCAGATCAAAGTCTTGACCAAACCCACATCATGATCACCTGTTTCCCAACGCAGCTTAACGTGGTCGCTCTCATTAGCAAAAACTAAGGCTGCGATCGCCCCCTTCAGCAAAACCATCTTCCGGTAGAATAACTGAGGCCAGAAAGGGCGATTTGCATCATCTAGGGTTTAAAGCGTGGCTAAAGTTGCAGATATTGGCGGTAAACGGCTGCTGGGCTTAGCCCCCAACGCTTGGGCAAAATGGGTGACACAACAAGACGATGTGACAGCCTTGGAAATCCTCGGTTCTGATTTTCAATGGGTCAGTCGAGAAAATGACGTTCTCATGAAGGTGCATAGCCCGATTCATGGAGAATTTCTGATTCTGACCGAGTTGCAGTTGCGCTATGTCCATAAAATGCCGCTCAGGATGAGAGCCTATGCAGCGTTGGCTCAAGAGAAATATGGGTTGCCCGTTTATCCTGTGTTGGTCAATATTTTACAGCCTTCAGAAGCGACAGTCGTGAGCGATCGCTTCGAGTCCAATTTTTTGGGCCTTCAGGCTAGGCAGGATTTTCGCGTCATAAACTTATGGGAAGTTGATGCTGAAATCGTATTTGAGCAATCGCTGGATACGCTGTTGCCGTTTGTTCCGGTGCTCAAGGGTGGCGACAATGAGCAAACCGTCAGACGGGCTTTAGTTCAACTGCAACAGAATGAACAGTTGGTTGAGCTAGAATCTCTACTAGGGTTCTTTACCAGCTTCGTAATGGGAACAGAACTGGTCCTGAAGATTATGAGGTGGGATGTGACGGTACTACGTGAGTCGCCCTGGTATTTAGAAATTTTGCAAGAAGGTGAGCAGCGCGGTGAGCAGCGGGGTGAGCAGCGGGGCAGAACCGAAGAAGCGCGATCGCTCATTCTCCGCCAACTCACGCGCCGCATCGGCAAAGTATCCCCAACAATGCGATCGCAGGTTGAGTCTTTAACCCTAGAACCATTGGAATCGCTGGGCGAGGCGCTATTAGATTTTTCTAGTTCGGCTGATCTGGAGCAGTGGCTACGTTCACGCTAGTATTGCCCTTGCCCTATCACTATTACTGGCAATTCATTGAACCTTGGATTACGCCTAGGGAGCATCAGATCTTGTAGGGTAGAGAGCATAACCTCTGCAACCCACCCTGCCAATGTCTTTTACTGCTGAACCGAATGCTCAAGCTGGCTCACTCTGGTCTATCAAGTATGAACCTGCCTTTGAATCCTTAGGAAATGACTACGCCGATGCAGTGGTTGGGGCTGAATTTCCGCAGCATATTTTGCGATTTCGCAATGAAGATGTGCTGCAAAAGATTGGCATAGAACCCGCACAGGTTTCTGACCAAGATTTCATCGAGGCTTTTGGACAATTTCGGGGTCGCAGTCCGCTGCTGGCAATGCGGTATCACGGCTACCAGTTTGGGGAATATAACCCCAGGCTAGGCGACGGACGCGGGTTCTTATAC
>JANNDV010000268.1:0-9882 GCA_031387975.1 Acaryochloridaceae cyanobacterium OTE_75_metabat_521
TCCCGTATATCTCTTGTTGATCGAAATGAGTTTTTTATGTCGAGGAAACTTTTTGAAGAATGTTCCTGGACTTTCCCCTGCTTCCAGAATGAGATATTTTCTACCTGTTTTTTCTAGAAAGTAACCTAGTTGTAGCCCAGCTGGGCCAGCACCAATAATTATATAATTATATTGATCGTTGCCATCATATACTTTAGGCTCTAATAGTAAATTAGTCCTTTTGTTTTTTGATAAACTCTTAGTGTAATTAAGAGGCAAAACTTCATGAAAATTAGTATTCATTTTTGTTTCACCTAAGCTCTTGAGTTTTGCATAAACCAGCAAAGTGCTGACAAGTTTGGAAAATAATGTAAAAATTTTATCAATCAATTCACGATTTTTTAATCTATCTTTTTCAGAAAGCTGAATTCCTTCAATCAACTGTTTGCCTGACTCAAAGCAATAATGTTTTGAGTCTACAGAAAAATGATGAGAACCAAAATATTTATATTCTTGCTCTGTTGAAACTTGTAGATCGAGAATAACCTGCGAAGTTACCTGCAAGAATGTACTACCTGTCGCCTCTAAAACAGAGATTATTAGTAATTTTTGAATAGGCTCTGCGTCAACACTATGACGATACAGCTCATATGATAACTGACGGGAATAACCTGTCTCTTCGCTCCATAAAAACTTTAACGTCTCGGTAAATGGTGTGGATTTATTTAAACCAATCTTTTCTAAGTCTTCTAGAAACCATAGCCAGTGATCATCATCTTCATAGGTGTGTTTATTAATAATTTTTTGAATTGGGTCGTCGCTTGGCTCATCTCGGAACACTGATCGGTTTAGTTCCCCAAAACTCATCACAAAGGGTGCTGCACAGGGTGCAAAAGCTAGCCGCTGCATCGGACTAATGCTTTGATCACGCAAATAATCAAAGAATGGGAGCTGAGAAAACTCATGCTTCTTCTGTTCTATGTATGCAAGTATTTCTTTCACAAGATTTCCCCTCAAACCTTAATCGAAATGCAATGCTAAGTCTGTGTGTACACATTGTGGAGTATCATTACACAAATTCAAGAAAAATAGTGCAAAATCGTAAAGTTTTCTGATCTGTCGATAGTAAAAATTATTTTTCCAGAGAAAAATTACTTTTGTACTCTAAGCTACAATTACAAGTTAAAGAATATCTTTTGCTTCATCCTCAAGCTGCTAGAGCGCCTTTTACCCACGGCTATGACTTCTAGTAGCTTTGACGCAACGTTAAAGTTATGATTTACGACTTTGGAACCCTAATGCATCATGGCTACTTGGCAATGTGTAAAAAACTGTGGCGCGTGTTGCCAGCTTGACCCAGGCGATCGCCCTGACCTGCCCGAGTACCTGGCACCAGAAGAGCTTGCCCTCTACCTCAGCCTGATTGGCGAGGACGGCTGGTGTATTCACTTCGACCAAAATGCCCGTGAGTGCCAAGTCTATGATGACCGCCCTAGCTTTTGTTGTGTGCGCCCAGACACCTTCTCACGGATGTTTGGCATAGAACCCGAAGAACTCAATGACTTTGCTATCGAATGCTGCCGAGAGCAAATTGAAGGCGTGTATGGCGATCGCAGCTTAGAGAGCATCCGTTTCGAGCAGGCGATCGGCCTAACGCTTTAGCCAAAATTGCCTAATAGGATACAGTTTGAGAATTTGTCTGCCGCTAGTGTGGACATATCTGTGTTTTGAATATCAGAATTGAGTAGGTAAAGTGCTGATTATCCAATCATTGCCCTAGGGGTTAGCCTGTAAAAGTGGATTTATGAATCCATAACCCAGTGGCTAACAGCAGAAGTTATTTTTGTCTTCCATTGCTTCATAGGGAAGTTTGTTAATGGCCGTACTAACCCACCAGACTACTTTTCCGGTCACCTACTCCACCTTGGCATGCGAAGCGCTGAGGCGTCAGATTTTGCCGATGTTTGGCATTGGCCCAGTGGTGCAGTGTCATTTCTGGAATCGCGGTCTGAGCGATGTGTACCTAGTCGAAACCTTAACAACACGCTATGTCCTGCGGATTTCTCACACCCATTGGCGGACTAAATCTGAGACTGAGTTTGAGTTAGAACTGCTGAACTACCTCAAGCGCTGTGGGGTTGCAGTATCTGCGCCGCTTCATACCTTAGATGGGGGTTTATCGGTTGAAATCCATGCCCCAGAAGGCGCTCGTCATGCAGCCCTGTTTCCCTATGCGCCGGGTCGGGTTCCGATTGGAGATTTAAGCATTCAGCAGGCATACAAACTGGGTGAAGCTGTTGCACACCTTCATCAAACAGCTTCAGCGTTTCATAGCGCTGCCCGTCGTCAGCCGCTGTCGCTTGAGTATTTGCTCGATGAATCCTTCGGAGTCATTGAGCCATACCTGCGCTTTCAGTCTGAAGATTTAGCCTATCTCAAAAGTCTGATTGACCACATTAAAAATCGGCTTTGCAACCTTCCAAAACAGGCTCCCTACTGGACTATTTGTTGGGGCGACCCCCACAGTGGCAATGTACACTTTACCGCCGACAATCAGCTAACGCTGTTTGACTTTGACCAGTGTGGCTATGGCTGGCGGGCGTTTGAGATGGCAAAGTTTTTGCAGGTTTCAATTCGCACAGGTATTGCCCGTAAGGTTCGAGATGCCTTTTTTCAGGGCTACCAAACGCAGCAGCAACTTACGCCAGAAGAATTTGCAGCGCTTCAGCCCTTTACGCAAGCTGCCCACCTCTGGAACTGGCGGATTGCCCTAGAAACATCAAAAATTCATAGCTGTAGCCGCCTGGATGAACATTTTTTCATCAGCCGTCTTCAGCAGCTCAAGATGCTGCAAACGCCTGAATGGCAGTTGTTTTAACCAAGGTCATTATTCGGTGGTAACTTAGGTGAGATCGTTAAGGTATGGCAGTGTCGCCAGTCCTTTTAACATTGCTCTTCTACAGTTTTTCTGCATAAAGCCCTTTGAAAACCTTTGTTGCCATTGATTTTGAGACTGCAAATCGGAGCCGAACGAGTGCCTGCTCTATTGGCATTATTCGTGTTGAGCATGACCAGATTGTGAAGAAGGCGCATTACCTCATGCGGCCATTAGAGCCAGAATTTGAATTTACCTATATCCACGGCATCTGCTGGAAAGACGTTGCCACAGAACCTAGCTTTGGGGAACTGTGGCCCAAAATGCAGACGCTGTTTGAAGGGGCTGAGGCGATCGCCGCCCACAATGCCTCTTTTGATAAGGGCGTTTTGTATGCCTGCTGTGACGCTTATGGCATTGAAAGGCCATCTCACCCATTTTTATGCACCGTACAGCTTGCCCGTAAAACCTGGCAGCTCCACCCCACCAAGCTCCCCAACGTGTGCGAATACCTCAACATTCCCCTCGTGCATCACCAGGCACTTTCTGATGCTGAAGCCTGCGCCCGAATTGTGATTGCGGCGCAGACAGGCGCGGCTTAATCACCACCTATGGCAGAATACTCGGTTTGTGGGGACAACAGAGCAAGTACAATAGAGACAGAAAACAGCCTAATACCGTACAAACTCTATGGCAATCAAAAAAGGTGATTTAGTTCGCCTCCTGCGCGAAAAGTTTGAGAACAGCATTGAGGCTCAGGCCAGCGATCGCCGTCTCCCCCCCTATGTTTTTGACGGCACCGGAGAAGTGGTGGAACTCAGCGGCAGCTACGCTCAAATCAAATTTTTGGTGCCCACCTCTACGGTTTGGCTGGCAGTAGAGCAGCTTGAGACCGTGACATAGCCTAAACAGACACCTGCGTCTATCCAATCCATCGTTCTGGGGTGATTGAGATGATGACCACAGCCGTTTCTCACTGTTCACAATCTGCTCGTGTTTCGATTATTGGCGCAGGCAACGTAGGCAGCACCCTAGGCCAGCGCCTAGTCGAAAAAAACTTGGCCGATGTCGTGCTGCTCGATATCCAGCCTGGTCGCCCCAAGGGATTAGCCCTAGACCTCATGGAAGCGCGCGGCGTTGAGCGACATGATCGCACTATCATCGGCACCGACGACTACACCCACACCCAAAACTCTGACCTGATTGTCATCACCGCTGGCATTGCCCGTAAACCTGGCATGAGCCGAGATGACCTGCTTAAAACCAACGCAAATATCGTTGTGAATGTGGTGAAACAGGCGATCGCCCAATCGCCTAATGCCATCATTCTCATGGTCACAAACCCACTAGATGTCATGACCTACCTGGCCTGGGAAGCTGCCGACATCCAACCTCGTCAAATTCTCGGCATGGCGGGTGTGCTGGATGCTGCTCGGTTTGGCACGTTTATTGCCCTAGAGCTAAACGTTTCGATTATGGATGTTAATGCGATGGTGTTGGGCGGTCACGGCGACCTGATGGTGCCCCTGCCCCGCTACTCCACCGTCAGCGGCATTCCCATTACCGAATTAATGAATGAGCTTACCATTGAACGACTCGTAGAACGAACTCGCAACGGCGGAGCCGAGATTGTCAGCCTAATGCAGGCAGGTAGCGCCTACTTTGCCCCCGCGTCTTCTGCCTGTGCCATGGTGGAGTCTATTCTTTACGACCGTGCCCGAATTTTACCTGCTGCGGTGTACTTAAACGGCGAATACGGTCTTTCGGATATTTTTATTGGCGTTCCAGCCGGCCTAGGTCGTAACGGCGTGAGTCAAGTGCTAGAACTCGACTTGCTTGAAGCGGAAAAAATTGCGCTTCATCACTCTGCTGCCGCTATTCGCCAAAATATTGAAGCCGCAAAAGCCTTACTAGGCTAGGGCAAAATCAGTGAGGCTTACATATCATCCTGACGCACCTCAGATGGATGGACGATCTGAGCCTTTTGCCTTGTTTTTTGGGGCTAATAAAGGATGCGCTCTTAGATTGAAGCGAAGCCCTCGCCAGCGGCATGAAGCATTAAAGCACTGATAGCGCATCACAGGAATGACATAGCTCAGCGATCGCTCTAGGGGCTTGCGTGCTATTCGGCGAAGGGGCTGCTGACAGACAGGGCACAATGACATGCTTACAAATGGTCGCAAAATGTTTTCAGAACCTACGATCCCCACCCCTATAATATTGTTTAATGTAGCGTTAAGGAGCACAAAATTCTGAGCACTTCCACTTTGACATCTGTGCCACAGTTGGCGATAAAACCGTCGTTAAAGCGCCAGATTGGATCTGCATCCCTACCGTCAAACCTGTCCCACCTAGAACCATTCGCCGCAGCTATACGCCCCACGCCGAAGGAGAACTGCCCGCTCTCGGCAACCTCCACTGACTAGATCAATCCAGAATCGTGACGGATTCAATCAGCTTGCCAACCCATAGCCTTTCACGGGTGCCGTTGGGGCTTAACGTATAGATGCCGCTGCCGTTGGTGTAGAGAATTGTGCCATCTGTGGCAAGATCAAAGGCCAATACTCCATCGGCTAAAACCTCTGGCTTGCCCTGACTCCCCTGCCGCATCAGCTGCCAAGAGAGTGGCACCAGTGCAGGTGCATCGGGTTCTCCTGCGTGGTCTTTCATCATTTCGGGTGTGATCCGTGTGCCCCATGCCTCAATCTGTTTGGGTTCAACAGACTGATTGGTGTCTGTTTTTAACAACGGTTTGCCCGTGTAGAGCTGCGAAAAAAAGTTGAGCCACTGAAAAATGGCATATCCCAATCGCACTGGAATCAGAACGATATCTTTGAGAAAACGGAGCGGATTCCAGAACGGTCGAGCACGATAAGGCCGACGAATGTAATACAGCAGACCATCCGACCCAATCTGAGGCGCAACGAGATCGGCCTTGGGATCTTCTGCCAAAGCAACAACACTTTCTTGCTCAAAATCAAGCTTGACAATGGTGAAGGGGGCACGTTCCCCCACATAACCATCGTCGGTGCGACCTATCCCCGCAGACTGATAAACGATCGCCTTGCCTGTACCCGGCACCCAACGAGGGGCTAAATCGAGCGAGTCTCCTTCTGTGATCTCGCGGGGACGTGCCCCATCACGGGGCATCATTGCAATATTGGCAATGCCCGTTGCATGGGTCGCAGAACACACAATCAGGTCATGTTTTGCGCTGAAGTCTAGATGATAAATCTGAAAATCGGAATTGTGAAACAGTCTATCTTCGCGATCGCTATTGGGCTTGAACGTAAAAATGCCACCAACCTGTCCAGCCGAGAGCGCGTACAGTAGCGTGTCATTATCTGCACTACATAAGCTGGTAATGGCTACATCAACCATCGCCTCCGGTGGCTGTTTTGCGCGTTGCTGTAAACCGAGGGGCATCATCCCCGCCATGCCCTGATTTTTCCAGGCTTTCTTGCGCTGCATTTGCAGACTTCTGGCCTGAACCGTTTGACCAAACTGACTATCGACCTCCCGCAGACCCAATGCCTGCGATTTAAGATAAAGTTTGCCTTGAGAGAGGTACGCAATGTTCAAGTTCATAACAACAGAATGGCAACGCCCAATTTAGTATTCCCAGAATTCACGCTCAACTGATTGCACCAAAAGCCCCTATTCAAATCATAGGGGAATAATTTTTCTAGATCGATTCATTCACTCGCAATTGACCAGATATTTTTGTAATGAGAATTGCTGCTGTTTGCCCCCTTATTTAAGGATGCGTCAGAACAAGCTATACTGAGCAGTCAGTTATTTGAGGTCTTTGAAAGACACTCTTACTGAGGGTTGCCTTGATAGATTTGCTCAAAGGTTAGTAAAGGTAGAACAGCTCAATGAACACAGAGCGACGCACGGCACTCAAAAAGCAGGCAACATCAAAACGAGGGCGATCGCTGGCTCTAACCATCGGTGGTGCAGCCTTACTCGTAGCAGGGGGAACCCTCGCCTACTTCTTACTCAAAGGCCAACAGTCAGGGGGTGTGCTTCCCTTGGGCGCTTTACTGACACCTCAAACTGCGCTCTTAAGCCTGACGGTTCCGACCGATGAAAATCCGTGGCGACAGTTGGGAGAATTTGGCACCCCAGAAACCAAAAACCGCTGGCAAGACAAGCTCAAGAGTTTTGAAACAGAATTTTTGACCCCCTTTAGTTTCACCTTTGACAAAGACATTCGCCCTTGGGTGGGGCCGCAAATGAACCTTGTTTTGCTCTCCCCCGCCCCCGAAGATGTTGCCCAAGTGGGTGCAAATGCAACGGTCTGGTTTTTGCCGATCAAAGACGCACAACAGGCGCAGTCTGTTTTAAGCCGTGCGGCAAACAGCAGCGGCACCCCCCAAAAGCGCACCTACAAAGATGTAGAAGTGCAGACGTTTAAAGGGCAAAACGGTAAGGCAATTTCGGCAGTGATGCTAGAGAACCGTCTGCTGATTGTTAGCAATGGCAACAATACCCTCAACCAAGTCATTGATACCTATCGGGGCGCACCTTCGCTCGCCCAAACGCCTCGGCTCAAAGAAGCCATGGGTGAGGTGGATGACAGCGCGGCCTTTGCCCAACTCTATGTCAATCTGCCAATTGCGACGGCAGGGCTGCTGCAAAATCCGGCACGGGGCACGGCGCAGTCTACTATTCAGCGCGTTCAGGCGGTGCAGGGGTTTGGCTCTACCATCAAAATTGAAGATGGCGGACTGAATTTTAAGGCGATCTCTTGGCTCAAACCAGATTCTAAACAGGAGCTAAAGGGCAGCAATAAGTCTCAAACCCTGTCTCAGCTATTGCCGGCAGATACCTTAATGACTACATCCGGTGGTGACTTTCGGCAAGCTTGGCAAGACTACACCCAGGGCACCGAAACGCAGATCATTGTGCCGATCAATCCCAGTAAAATTCAGGCAAGTCTGCTGAAATCTACAGGCGTAGATTTTGAAAAAGATTTTGTAAGCTGGATGGATGGCGAATTTGTGATGGCGGTTGTGCCTACTGCCAACCAGTCTAAGCAGGGCGTTGGCATGATGATGTTAGCAAAGGCCAATGACCGCACCAAAGCAGATCAGGCATTTAAAAAGCTGGATGCTGCCATGCGCGATCGCAACAGCTTTTTGGTGGCAGAATCGAAGGTGGGCAACCGTACCGTGACGACCTGGAAAGTTCCGCCCAGTCTGCCCCTCGCCACCCACGGCTGGCTAGATGGGGATGTAGCCTTTTTTACCTTTGGTGCCCCGATTGCTGAGCGCATTTTAACCCCCCAAAATAATTCTCTAGCCGATGGGGCGCTGTTCAAAAAAATGCAGTCTTCTAGCCTAAGCTCAAACACGGGTCAGTTTTTTGTAGATCTGCCGCGAATGGCGGCAATGATGCAAAACAGTCCGCTGCTGCCCAAGCTTGCACCCTCAGCAAACCAGTTTACTCAGGCCATTGAGGGGATTGGTATGACGGCGGCAGTCAACAACCCCTGGAGCACCCGCTACGACTTTACAGTGAAGCTCAAGCGCTAGCGCTAGTATGAGCAGCAGGCCATAGATGCCAAAGTTTTGTTAAAAATCCGGCAGAACTCCCGCAGAGTCAGCCGTCCTGTGGCTCAATTGAGGATAGCCCAGAATCAAAATCGATCCATTCAGGTTACTAACCTGTTTAGTGGTTGCTCTGGCGCTCAATATTCTCCCGTCTGAGCACCATCATTGCCATGACTGTTTCTGTCCCCGCCGAAGTCAACTCAAGCTTCAATGGTCCACCTGCCGATTCTAAGGCGCGTGTAAGCCAGTTTTTGCGATCGCTCCAAGATTCTATCTGCCAAAAGCTGGCGGTGGTGGATGGCGGCGGTTCGTTTCAAGAAGATGAATGGGAGCGACCCGAAGGCGGCGGCGGTCGCTCACGGGTGATGATGGGCGGCGATTTGTTTGAGCAAGGCGGCGTTAATTTCTCAGAAGTGTATGGCGATCATCTCCCGCCATCTATTGTGAACCAGCGTCCAGAGGTCGCAGGCCACCGATGGTTTGCGACAGGCACTTCAATGGTGCTGCACCCTCGCAGTCCGTACATTCCCACGGTTCACCTCAACTATCGTTACTTTGAGGCCGGGCCGGTCTGGTGGTTTGGTGGCGGCATTGATTTAACGCCCTACTATCCGTTTTTAGAAGACGTGGTGCATTTCCACAGCACGCTTAAGGATGCTTGCGATCGCCACTCTCCCGACTACTACCCCACCTTTAAGCTGTGGTGTGACGAATACTTCTACCTCAAACACCGCCAAGAAACGCGTGGCGTGGGTGGCATCTTCTTTGACTACCAAGATGGCATGCATGCCCTATACCAAGGCTCCGACGCCCAAGGCCCAGCGGGGCTGCACAGCGCTCAGGTGGGGGTTCCGCCCCAGCGCTCTTGGGAGGAGCTGTTTGCCTTTGTGCAGTCCTGTGGGGAAGGGTTTCTGCCGGCCTATGTGCCCATTGCCGAGAAACGTCGCCATCAGGAGTACGGCGAACAGGAACGGAATTTCCAGCTTTATCGACGGGGGCGCTATGTCGAGTTCAACCTGGTTTATGACCGAGGCACCATTTTTGGCCTGCAAACCAACGGGCGAACGGAATCCATTTTGATGTCTCTACCGCCCCTAGTGCGCTGGGAATATGGCTACCAGCCCCAACCTGGCACCCGTGAAGCCGAGCTTTATGAGACCTATCTGAAACCCCAGAATTGGCTCTCTGGGATAACCTCAACCCCATGACCGTTACGCCGTTTCGAGTTCCCTTGATGCAAGACCCCAAGGCACTTTATGAGTGTCTGGCCGCCTTTCAGGCAGCAAATCAGGCATCAAACTCAAACGGCACTGCGATCGCCAGTATTTCCCTCGCGCTCCCCAAGATCGATCCGCTCTATGCGCTGGATCTGCTCGGTCACACCACGCGATCGCATTTTTACTGGGAACACCCTACCGAAGCCGTGGCGATCGCCGCAATGCAGCCCGTTGTACGGCGAGAAATCAACGG
>JANNDV010000271.1:0-1809 GCA_031387975.1 Acaryochloridaceae cyanobacterium OTE_75_metabat_521
TGCTTCAGTTAGAGCGCCGATGGAGGGTTAGAGGCTGTCTACCAAAATGAGGCGATCGCGGTGAATCTTTTGGAGCTGAATAGACTGTCCTGAGACGGATTCCAGCATGAAGGCGACATGCTCGGGGCGCAGCATTCCGTCATTGCTACAGATGCCGATGTAGTGCAGCACCACCTCTGGGGTGGTTTGCAAGAGGGTTAGCTCATGAAGGCGATCTCGTAAATTAATTTGCTTCATCTTGCCGTTTTTGGCCTTCTGCTCAAACCAAATTTCGGTCTGCGCCAGCACGGCGCTCACCCATCCTTGCCAATCCGCAGCGGTTTGGTCTTCTAGCCTGAGGGTGAGGTGATACTCTGCCTGAGAAACGACCTGGGTTGCAGACGGATCGTTTAGGGGTACTTCTATCACGCGGTAGATCGGAATGGTTTCTGGCAGATGATCTGATAGAAGCTGGCGCAGCGTTGCGGGTTCTAGCGATCGCGTCAGTTCAAAATCGACAATTTCGCCGGAGCTGGTTGCGCCAAGGGAGAGCGCATTAGCAACAGCAATGCGAGGGCCAGGATGGAAGCCCCCCGTAAAGGCAATGGGTATCTGGGCACGACGCACGACTCGATCAAAGAGCCGAATCAGGTCGAGGTGGCTGACTAAGCCCATGTCTCCGTGCTTGCCAAACCACACCCGCAGCCGCTGTACTCGCGTTTTATTGGGCACAAACTCCCCTGCGAAGACCGGAATTGCTGGGGGCGCAATTACAATATTGTGACCAAAATCTGTGCTGCATACGCCGCAGTGAGAGCAGCCTTCAAAGGAGCAGTCTGGGACTGTGGCGGCTTCTAAGGCGCGCTGTAGGTCGTCTTTGAGCCACTGTTTGTCAATTCCAGTATCAATGTGATTCCAGGGGAGGGGGTCGTCTAGGCGAACATCTTGGTTGGGCGCAAGAGAGGAGGGCGCAATGCATTGCGCCCCTACGTCACCCGTTTCTAGGCCATCCATGATGTTCCATTCGCCGCTTTCAACCTTGCGATATTTCCAGGTCAAACCGGATTCATCAATGGCCTGTGTCCAGGCTCCGAACGCCTGATCTAGGCTTTCCCACCAAGAATCCATGCCTGCACCCAGCTCCCAGGCGCGGCGAACCACGGGGGCAAGACGGCGATCGCCCCGTCCCACAAAGTCTTCCATCGCCGAAATGCGCACGTCAGTAAAGTTCACCTTTACGCCTTTGACGTACCGGAATTCGGCGCGAAGGATCTCCTGCTTGCGCTTAAACTCGCTCGTGGAAACCGAGTGCCACTGGAAAGGCGTATGGGGTTTGGGGGTGAAGTTAGAAATGGTGACGTTAAAATCGAGTCGCCGCCCTTCGGTGCTGCACTCGCGCCGCAGCCAGCGAATGGTGTCGGCAATGCCAATCACGTCCACATCGGTTTCGCCCGGAAGCCCAATCATAAAGTAGAGCTTTACCTTATCCCAGCCCTGCTCATGGGCGGTTTTAATGCCGCGCAGCAGCTCTTCGTTGGTCAAGCCTTTGTTAACAATATCGCGCATTCGCTGGGTTCCGGCTTCTGGGGCAAAGGTGAGTCCGCCCTTGCGGGTGCCGCCAATGATGTTGGCGATGTTTTCGTCAAAGCGATCAACGCGCTGGCTGGGCAACGAGAGGGAAATATTTTCATCCTTGAGGCGGTTTTTAATTTCCATCCCCACCGCAGGCAGAGCGAGATAGTCAGAGCAGCTTAAAGACAGTAATGAAAACTCGTTATAGCCTGTGGCTCGCATCCCTTTTTCAACGGCTTCGATCACCTGTTCTGGCTC
>JANNDV010000300.1:0-2487 GCA_031387975.1 Acaryochloridaceae cyanobacterium OTE_75_metabat_521
GCCTGACCGCGAATTTCGTTGATGGCCTCTTGGAGCATTTCCATGTAGAGGTCAAAGCCAATCACGTCCATTTGACCGGATTGTTCTGCGCCCAGTAGATTGCCTACGCCGCGAATTTCCATATCTCGCATTGCAAGCTGATAGCCAGAGCCAAGCTGGGTAAACTCCTGAAGCGCTCTCAGCCGCTGCCGTGCCACGTCCGTTAGCGAGTGCGCGTTGGGGTAGAACAGCCACGCATGGGCCTGGATGCCAGCGCGACCGACCCGTCCCCGTAGCTGGTAAAGCTGAGATAAGCCAAACTTTTGCGCATCTTCAATCACGATGGTGTTCACGCGGGGGATATCCAGACCCGATTCGATGATGGTGGTACAGACCAAGATATCGGCATCCCCGTTGCCGAAGGTGAGCATGGTGGCTTCGAGTTCACCTTCGTTCATTTGACCGTGGGCGGTTTCAATTCGGGCGCTGGGCACCATGACTTGCAGCGTGGCGGCAATTTCTTCAATGCCTTCCACACGGGGCACCACGTAAAATACCTGACCGCCTCGGTCTAGCTCTTGGCGCACGGCACTACGGATGGTTTCAGCGTCGTAGGGGGAGAGGTGGGTTTTAATGGGGCGACGGGCGGGGGGCGGTGTGGTAATCAGACTCATCTCGCGCACGCCAGAGAGCGCCATGTAGAGGGTGCGCGGAATGGGCGTGGCGCTGAGGGTTAGTACGTCTACTTGGGTTTTGAGAGATTTGATTTTTTCCTTTTGGTTTACCCCAAACCGCTGTTCTTCGTCGATGACTAGCAAGCCCAAATCCCGAAAGTTAATGCCCTTGCCCAAAAGCTGATGGGTGCCCACCACAATATCTAACTCTCCGGTTTGGAGGCGCTGCTGAATGGTGCGACGTTCTTCGGCGGAGCGGAAACGGTTGAGGAGACCCACTTCGATGGGGTAGGGCGAGAACCGTTCCTTGAGGGTGTGGTAGTGCTGCTGGGTCAGGATGGTGGTGGGCGCTAAAAGGGCAACCTGCTTACCCGCCGTCACCGCCTTAAAAATGGCGCGAATGGCAACTTCCGTTTTGCCAAAGCCCACATCGCCGCAGACGAGGCGATCCATTGGGCGATCGCCTTCCATGTCTCGCTTCACATCTTGGGTCGCCTTGAGCTGATCGGGCGTGGCCTGATAGGGGAAGGAATCTTCCATTTCGGCTTGCCAGGGGAGATCTGTGGGGTAGGTGAAGCCCTGCTGCTGCGATCGCTGTGCATAAAGCTGAAGCAAATCCACCGCCAGCTTTTTGATGGCCTTACGGACTTTGCCCTTGGTTTTTTCCCAGGCTTTGCCAGACATCTTATTGAGTTCGGGGGGCTGGCTGCTGGTCGCCCGTAGCCGAGAAAGCGCCCCTAACTGATCTGCCGCCACTCGCAGCAGGCCATCACCGTACTGAATCACCAGATACTCGCGGGTTTCTTGGTTAATGGTGAGGGTTTCTAGTTTAATAAACCGCCCCACGCCGTGGTTGCGATGGACGACGTAATCTCCTGGCTGAAGCTTGTTGGGGTCAACCTGCTTGGAGGCGGCGCGACGACGCTTGCGAATATAGCTGGGTGTGGTGAGCGTATGCTGCCCAAAAAACTCCCGATCCGTCACCAGCACTACGCGGAACGTGGGCAAAATAAAGCCCTCCAGTTCCGCCAGTCCCGAATACTTGAGCGCCACGGGGGTTTTGTACTCGTGGAGCTTATCGATCGCCGGAAAATCCCTCGGGTTGGGCACAAACTGCGCCGGACAGTCGTGCTCTTGCAGCAACGACACCGATCGCGAGGGCTGTGCCGAGACGAGCCAGATTTGGAATTTGCGATCGCGTTCTGTCCTTAGGGTCTCTGCTAACTTCCCAAACTGATGGGGCAAGGCAGGCACAGGCCGACTGGCAAGGTTTAATCCTTGGTTTTCAACCGCCAACTCATTAAGCCGAAGTTTCTCAAAGATGCTGAGTTGTTCTAGCCCGTCAGCAAACGATTGATGGATTTTAGGTAGCGCCAGTCTGGTTTGGTCGAGGGACTGCCAATGTTCTTCGGCGTGTTCTACCCAGCGATCGCAGTGGGCTTGGCATTGCTCTGGCTCGTCGATGGCAATCAGGGTGTTTTCGGGAAGGTAGTCGAGCAGCGAGGCGGGTTGTCCGAAGGCAATACCAAGGAAACGACGCGCACCTTCTAGGGTGCCGTTCTCAAGCTGTTCTTGAGATTCGGGCGAGAGATGAGCCTTAATTTGCTGCCGCTGAGCATCGGAAAGATGGGCGACGGTGATGGGCTGAAAGCTGGTGGGGGTGAGGGTGAGTTGGGTAATGCTGTCTAAAGACCGCTGGGAAGCGGGGTCAAACTCTCGGAGTTTATCGAGTTCGTCCCCAAACCATTCCAACCGCACGGGCAGCTCTGCCGAAACGGGGAACACGTCAATAATGTCGCCGCGCCGACTCCATTGGCCTTCCGTTTCTACTAAC
>JANNDV010000016.1:0-8538 GCA_031387975.1 Acaryochloridaceae cyanobacterium OTE_75_metabat_521
AACCGCGCTAACTTGGGCTTTGAAGTGATGCATGAGAGAAATGCACATAACTTCCCCTTAGACCTAGCTGCTGGTGAGTCTGCTCCTGTAGCAATGACTGCTCCTGCCATCAATGGTTAATTCTTTCCCGAGCGGATTGAATAAATAGCAAAGCTAAAAAAAAGCACCGCCCCTTAATAATGAGGGGCGGTGCTTTTTTGATGGATATATATTTTTTTAGGGGGGTGCAAAGCTTTGCGCTCTTTTGTTTGCTAATTTGAGTACTTATATGTGCCTGAAAACCGATGTAATTCGTAGAATTCAGGATAACAACCTATCTTGCATCCACGAGTTTAATGTATTTATTGTCAAGTTCGTTTTAGCACGAGTAGGTCTTGAAGCTCTGCTAAGAGTTTTATATAAACAGACACAATCTCTTTGGCCGCATTGATATGAATTGACCAAGCTACATTCACCTTGAAAAATTTTGTTTGGACGTAGCCTTTTACTTGATATTGAATGCTTTTATCGCAACTAGACTGCACTATATATGCTTGTGGAAAAGCTTTTATATCGTTGGCTTCAGTCTTTAGATATTGTGCGATCGCCACTCTTCCACAAATTTCTTTTTCAAAGGGAGGCTGGAGACAGCCCTCTACTGAAAATAGATTAGAAACTGCTTTAAAATCGCCCTCATTGAGCTTTGAGAAATAGTCATTAATCACTGAATCTTGGACATTAAAAGTGTCCATAAATACTTTGATTAGCCTCCTTTGTGAAATAAATAATTTATTGTTTTTTAGTATCTAATCATAAATATGATTTGTCTTGATCTATCTTTTGCCAGCCTTGATCTATGTCTAAGGTCAGTATTTCTTGCCAAAGCAAACCAGTAGCTTAAGAGAAATAGATTGGAGAAACGATGTGACCTCTACGACTTCTGATATAAATCCTCAAATTATTTCAAGCTTTGAAGCGCTATCGACCGATCAGAAGCTTGCATTCCTCTGGTACGTGTATAAAGAAGTGGGTAAATCTATTACCCCCGCAGCTCCTGGTGCCAGTACTGCATCCCCCGCGATCGCTGAAGGTATTTTTGGACAAGTCTTAGAAATGAGCCATGAAGAACAACTTCAGGTGCAGCGTGAGCTAGTCGAGGGTAAAGATAGCCCTATTAGCCACATGTACGGCGCCCTGAGTGACACCACAAAACTGCTTTTTTGGTATCTGCTTGCTCAAGGGATGGATCGTTCTGAAATTATTTCCATGCCGGAAGACTATACTCTGGAACCTCAGGGTTCAGAGTGCTTAAGTCAGCTTCAGGCACTTGAATATTCTGAGCAAATTACCGTTTTACGAGAACTTGTAGAAGGGATGGGCGTTGAGCCAAGTATTGCTTCTTAGAATTAGCAGCTAGGTTATAAATGCTTTGCGTTGGAGCCTGAAGCATATTAATTCGTTCAGTAGTCAATTTGATTTCAACTAGAAGATGAAAGTAGATTATATCTTCTACTGATCTTGATCTCTAAAAAATTGGGAAAACCAGATGCTACTTCAAAAAAAAGAAAACGGAACATTGGTTGAGATTATAGATATTCAAGAAATTATTAGTCCTAGCCAGACAGAGGTTATGGGACGAGTTCAAGCAGGTGAAGAAGAACAAGATCCTGAGCTTGTTCAAAAGCAAAGTTTGGTTTTCCCTTCTGGTGAGAGTTTGCCACGCTGCTGGATTGACGCAGATTACCAAAAAGAAAAATCTAGATAGATCAGGAGAATATAATGTTTGAGTACTTTAAATTGCTGCCTAGCTTGAATGAAAAGCTATTGCAGATGGCACAAGTTACAGCCGATCCAAGTATTGTTGCGGGGGGAGATATTTCCGTCTTTTCTGGCCCCCAATTTTTGGTTGCCTTAATTTCAGGACTAATGATGACCTTCGGGTTTCAACTGTTGCTGACTAATTTTTCCGTTGCATTTATAAGCTTTCCAAAACGAGAATCTGATACAACAGATGAAGATTCTGAAAGTTTAGGCTCTACGATTCGTTCTATTGAGACTAAAGTTGGACTGTGGGTGCTTGTTACGGTGAGCATCGCACTCTTTGTTGCCTGCTTTTTGGCTGTAAAGCTGAGTTTGGTGGCGAGTCCTTCCTTAGGTGCCATTATTGGGATCGTAATTTGGTCTACCTATTTCTCGCTGTTGGTATGGCTGGGTTCAACGGCGGTAGGATCTTTAATTGGATCGGTCATTAGCACTGCCACCTCAGGACTCCAAAGCATTATTGGTACAACGACTACGGCAATCGGTGCAAACATTGCAAAAAATCAGATAATTTCAACGGCTGAAGACATTACTGTTGCCGTTCGTCGAGAGCTTACATCTGGTATTGACGCTAGCAGTATTCAAAAAACGCTTCAGAGTTCTTTAAGTGGTTTACAGATTCCAACCCTTGACCTTGATAAAATTGGAAGCCAATTTGAGAAACTGTTAAATGAGTCAGATCTTAAAAATGTGACGGATGGTAGCCTGCTGGGAGCCGTAGATCGACAAAGTTTTGTAGATTTACTGAGTAGTCGAACTGATTTTTCTAAAAAGGAAATCAATCAAATTGTGGATCGGCTCGATTCAACCTGGAAAAAAGTAGCCGGTAAAAGTGGGAAAAAAGATCTCCCAAATCAACTGTCTAGCCTATTAAGCGCTATTACGCCACAAGATCTAAATTCTAAGGATTTAGCCAGTAAACTTCAGAATCTTGTAGGAAAAGGATCTCAAAAAGATGAAAGTATAACCAGCCAAGCTCTACAACTGGGTTTGAGTGCGCTTTTAGGGAAAGTGCTGAGCAATATTGATCTTTCCGATGTAGATATTGAGAAGGTTTCGGGTCAACTTCAGCAGCTTAAAGGCACTGTCCTGGGCGAAGCAGGCCAAGCAGGCAAGACAATCTCGGGTAAAGTACTAAAGCCGTTTAGCGTCATTCAGGCAGACCTTGAAAATTACCTGCTGTTTACGCCCACTTGGGAACTGAACCAGGGCGCGGTAAAGCAGCACTTTAAAGACGTTATCTATGACCCTCAAGCCGATCCTGGCGCGATCCGTCAAGAGCTAGAGTTGCTAACGCGCGGCTACTTTGTTGAAACACTGTCTTTACGAGACGATCTCAAACCAAATCGCGTTCAAGAACTTGCCAATGATTTAGAACAAATCCGCCAAGCGGTGTTTGAGACAGTTCAACAGTCAGAGGCTAAAGGGCGATCGCAAGATCTCCGCAGCCGAGTTGAAAACTACCTCCGTTCTACGGGCAAAGATGAGCTAAACCCTGAAGGCATTGGGCAAGAATTTAAAATGCTCTTGAGCGACCCAGAGGCAAGTATAGATGCGCTAGGCAATCGTCTGAGTCAGTTTGATCGAGATACTTTTGTAAAACTGCTCCAGCAGCGTCAAGACATTACGCCTGACGAAGCAGAACAGATTGTGAGCCAGCTTGAAAGTACGCGCGATCGCGTTCTATCCGATGCGAAAAACCTTCAGGAACAGGCTAAGGCAAGAGCGCAAGAGCTGCGAACTAAAGTTGAAGACTATCTCCGCAATACAAACAAAGATGAACTTAACCCAGAAGGCATTCAGCGCGATCTACGCACTTTATTAGACGATCCTCAAGCTGGCTTTAGCGATTTAAAATCACGGCTTTCGCAGTTTGACCGCGATACATTGGTGCAGTTGCTCAGTCAGCGACAGGATCTGAGCGAAGAACAGGTCAATCAGGTACTAGATCAGGCCGAGTCAGTGCGAAACAGCATTGTACATGCGCCTCAAAAGGTTGCAGATAAGGCAAAAGAGCAGTATGACCAAACCACAACTGCGATCGCCAATTACCTGCGCGATACTAACTTAAGTGAGCTAGATCCTGAAGGCATCCAGCGAGATCTAACGGCTCTGCTAGACGACCCTAAGGCGGGTGCATCTGCCCTGCGCGATCGCCTGTCTCAGGTGGATCGTGAAACCTTGGTCAAGCTGTTGACCCAGCGGGGAGATTTGACTGAAGAACAGGTTAATCAGACGATTGATCAGCTCCAGTCTGCCATTCGCAATATTATCAAAGCCCCTCGTCGCCTCGCCCGTCGTGCTCAAAAACAGGCCGTTGCCTTTGAAGAAAATCTAGAGAACTACCTGCGCAATACCCAAAAAGAAGAGCTGAACCCTGACGGCATTAAACGTGACCTTCAGCTTCTGCTTCAGCATCCTCGCGCTGGCTTGGGCAGTTTGGGCGATCGCGCCTCGCAGTTTGACCGCGCCACCTTTGTGGCTCTGCTGTCTCAACGAGAAGATATTTCTGAAGAAGAGGCCAACCGAATTGCCGATCAGATCGAATCTACCTATCGTTCATTGGTAGAGCAGGTACAGAACGTTCAGAAAACGGTTCAGTCCGCCATTGATAGCGTATTGGGCAAAATCCGCGACTACCTCAACGGCTTAGAGCGTCCAGAGCTGAACTATGACAGCATCCAAGACGATTTCCGTAAAGTGTTTGATGACCCTCAGGCTGGATTTGATGCTTTAAAAAATCGTTTAGGTCAGTTTGACCGAGGCACCCTGGTTGCGGTTCTAAGTTCCCGTGAAGACATCTCTGAAGTAGATGCCAATCGGATTCTAGACAAGGTTGAGGAGACGCGAGATGGTGTGCTGCACCAAGCCGAACAGATTCAGCAAGAAGTGCAAAGGCGCTTTAATCAAGTGAAGCACCAGGCTCTAAAGCAGGCGATTGAAACGCAGAAAGTTGCGGTAGGTGCAGCCTGGTGGCTTTTTAGTACGGCACTTGTTTCTCTTGCAGCTTCAGCGTTGGCAGGCACAATAGCCGTCTCTGGTGCGCGAGTTTTGAGTTCTTTTGCACATTAAGCTTATTTTCTCAATCAATAGAAAGCCTCTCATTTTATGTGAGAGGCTTTTTATATTGGTGATGCAGAAAAATCAATATAAATGAGTGCTTTGACTCAGAAATTTTAATTAATTCTATCTCATTGAGTTTAATTATTTGTGCAAGAGAATTTAATATATCTTGAAACTAGCTTTATGGATAATGTGGTGATTACCACACACTCCAAAAGATCCAAAAGATAAAATCAACTATTCTTATTTACAGATTTTGATTCTAAAAGAGTTATATCCAAATAAGGAGTGAAATTCAGTCAGGATTTTCTTTAATGAATTATGCGTCGGAGATAAAGTGCCATTTAAAACTGAAGTTCATCTACAGCTTATAAGCTAGATCTTTGCTTTGACTTCAAACGTAGCGATGCTATTAAATCGCTACTTTTATTGCTGGTAGGGCGATTAAAACAAACATTTTCTAGGTTCTGATAATGAAATACAATCAAGCTTCTAGTTTACTGACGATCACTGGATGCTGCTCTATTTTGATTTTGACAGCAGCTTCATTTGCCTCAGCGTCAGAAAAAATATTCCAAAAATCAGACAAACAAGCTGCTCTGATTCCAAAAGCCTCTCAACGTTTAACCTCAAACAAAGCTAAAGTAAATTCTGCTAAAAGTTTAGGCATCATTCCAGCGATTGATTTAGCTAAGACCCCTCAGCTCCTGTCTCAGCAAACTATTGACCAAACTAACCCAACGCCAGTCGTCGATCCAGCAAGTCCGCCTGCTATTACAGTCCCCATTGACTCAGCCCCTGTCACCGCCCCAGTCAGTCCATCGCCTAAAGCGCCCTCTTCAGCAGAACCTCAATTTCCAAGTGGAGAGCAAGTTAAGCCTAATCCAAGTACAGTCGATCCAGGCCGTAGAACTCGCTCTGGTTCTAGCTACGTTGGTGTTGGTGCAAACGTAGGTGGCTTTGGAAACACGTCTGTAGGCAGTCCTGGCTTGATGCTTTACAGCAAAGTTGGCCTTACGCGCTATTTTTCTGTGCGGCCTGCTGTGGTCACAGATTTCTCTAATGACGCAACATTTATTTTGCCTGCTACCTTTGATCTAGCGCCAATCCGTCTCGGCTCGGTGGGCAGTAACGCGATTTCTGTCGCGCCCTATATTGGCGGAGGGGCAACGGTTACGACCAATGGAGATGCGAGAGCGCTGTTGACGGGCGGTGTGGATGTGCCCATTAATTCTCGGTTTACGGCAACGCTTGGTCTTAATACAACCTTTGGAGATGATGTAGATCTCGGTGGGTTTATTGGTGTGGGCTACAATTTTTGAGGAGATTCATTAAGCGAAAGGCTTTAGACTCTCTTTTGTCCACGATTGAGATGTTGAACCTTGAGCTACGCCATTGATTTTGGAACCAGTAATACGGTTATTGCCCGATGGAACCCCGTCACTGAGAAAGCCGAAACTATCCCATTACAAGGGATTAGCGGTAAACAAGGCCAAAATCCAGATCTGATTCCGAGCCTGCTTTATGTAGAAAATGCCCCTCAGAATCAGGTTTTGGTGGGTCAGCAGGTGCGCGATCGCGGTCTTGATATCCAGAATGACCCTCGGTTTTTCCGTGGCTTTAAGCGGGGCATTGGCACATCGGTGCAGGGCTTTCTGCCTGAGGTGGATGGTCAACTGATTCGGTTTGAGCAGGTGGGGCAGTGGTTTTTATTGAGTTTGCTCAACCAGCTTAAGGCGAGTTATGCCGATGCGAGCGATGCACTGGTCTTAACCGTACCCGTAGATAGCTTTGAACCCTATCGTCAGTGGCTGGGTCAGGTGTGCCAGAGTCTTCAGGTAGAACAGGTGCGTATGCTTGATGAACCCACTGCTGCGGCCCTAGGCTATGGCAAAGCCGACGCTGACGTGGTTTTGGTCGTGGATTTTGGCGGCGGCACTTTAGATTTAGCCTTGGTGCAGCTTGAGCATAGTCGCATTGCTCAAGCAAAACCCACGGGTTTTATTCTGAAGTGGGGCGACAAAAATATGGCTGAGGAATCTTCTCAACGCGCTAAAACGGCACGGGTTTTGGCGAAGGCAGGCCAAAACCTAGGGGGGACGGATCTAGACAATTGGCTGTTAGACCATTTTGCTAAAGCTCAAGATTTGCCTAAAACGCCACTGACTCAGCGCCTCGCAGAACGGCTCAAAATTCAGCTTTCGCTTCAGACTAAAGCAACAGAAGTCTATTTCAATGAAGAGACGTTTGAGAGCTATGAGCTATCTTTAGACCGAGCCGAGTTTGATGCCATTCTGACTGAGCGCAAGTTCTTTGAGCGCTTAAACGAGAGCATGACGCAGGTGCTTCAGCAGGCAAAACGGCAGGGTATTACGGCAGAAAATATTGATGCGGTGCTCTTGGTCGGCGGCACTAGCCTTATTCCAGCAGTGCAGACTTGGGTACAGCAGTATTTTGACGCAGCAAAAATCTCGAGCAGTAAGCCCTTTGAGGCGATCGCCCAGGGTGCGCTACAAATTTTACAGGGCACTGACGTTAAAGACTTTTTATATCACAGCTATGGCATTCGCTACTGGGATCGTCGCCTCAACGCCCATAACTGGCATACCCTTGTCCAGACGGGTCAGCCCTACCCTATGGTGGAACCTGTAGAGCTAATTTTAGGCGCGTCTGCGGAAGAACAGCCCAGTATTGAACTCATTATTGGGGAGTTGGGGCAAGAAATGGGCGGTACAGAAGTATATTTTGATGGCGATCGCCTGATCACCCGGGCCCTTTCGGCAAACCAAGGTCAAATCCAAGCGCTCAATGATCGCGAAGGTGCCCGTAGTATTGCCAAACTAGAGCCGCTAGGGTTTCCAGGGAGCGATCGCATTAAGGTGCTGTTTCGTGTTGATGAAGGGCGATCGCTACGCATTACCGTAGAAGACCTGCTGACCCAAGATACGCTGTTGAGCGATCAAGTCGTGGCTCAACTCAGCTAATCTACTATTTTTAGCTGCAACGCAAAAGCTTAGGCATGCAGCAACATGCCTAAGCTTTTAATCCACTTAAACCTTGGAATCTATGAAGCGGACGTTGCGGCTACCTTATCGAGATCCTTTGCTAAGAATTTCTCGAGTTCTGTTAGTGCATCGGCATCCACCTTCGTCTGCATGGGGCAGAATTTAGGGCCACACATCGAGCAGAACTCTGCGGTTTTGTAGATATCGGCAGGCAGCGTTTCGTCGTGGTATTCCTTCGCTCGCTCTGGATCTAAAGACAGCTCAAACTGACGGTTCCAGTCAAAGTTATAGCGAGCGTGAGATAGCTCATCATCGCGATCGCGCGCCCCAGGGCGATGACGCGCAATATCTGCTGCATGTGCCGCAATCTTGTAGGCAATCAGCCCATTGCGAACATCTTCAGCATTGGGTAAGCCCAGATGCTCTTTAGGCGTAACGTAGCAAAGCATTGCCGTACCGTACCAACCCGCCATCGCAGCGCCAATCGCAGACGTAATATGGTCATAGCCTGGCGCAATATCGGTCACGAGTGGCCCTAGTACATAGAAAGGCGCTTCGGAGCATTCTTCCATTTGCTTACGGACATTAAACTCAATCTGATCCATGGGGACATGGCCTGGGCCTTCTACCATGACCTGAATATCGTGTTCCCACGCCTTTCGCGTAAGCT
>JANNDV010000031.1:0-19788 GCA_031387975.1 Acaryochloridaceae cyanobacterium OTE_75_metabat_521
AAGGCGTTGTGCGAAACCCTTCGGCATTTGCAATAACCGTAGGTTTGCCCCCTTCCATGACCGCGACGCAGGAGTTTGTTGTCCCCAAGTCAATTCCAACCACTTTTGCCATAAGACGTTATCTCGCTCCTTGATCCAAAAATTAGTCGGCGTTCCAAACTGAATTGGCCTATCGCCTGCACTCTCTTTTATATAGTGACGTTCTGGAGCAGAAATCTTAAGGCGTATTTACCGAACCAACCGTACTCGGTAGGCTCATACCTCAACAGAGATGAGGCTTTTAAATGTCCTAAACAAAGACTCGAAGGCTCGAAGAAAGCGATGGTTCAGAAAGTGGATCAATATCGGGGAATATCTTGACTTGTACAGGCGCTATAGTCCGCGCACAGGAGGCTTTGGGGGGGGTAGCTCACCGCCGCCTATCCCAGATGGAATAATAGGGGTTTCGATCGGCAAGGTGCTAACAGGCGGCGGATTGGGTCGAAAGCTCACTTCAGGACAATCAATATTGGCAACATCACGAAGTTTTTGATAATCAACATTCAGCCCTGCTTTTGTAAGCTGAGAGTAGTTACTAATCAGCAGCAGACAGGTTTCGAGCTTGGCGCGGCCCAACTGCGTTTTTGCATAGGCTCTACAGGTACTCATCCCAAAGGAATGACTGTAGGTAAACGTGCCGCCAATGCTGCCAGATTCAAACGGCCCGTAGCCAGAACCATAGGCTGAAACCGCAATCCCATTACTGGTGCAATCTGCGACACCGCCCCCCACAATACTTCTGCCTAAGGCGTAGTTATTGATTTGAGTATTAACCAGCGCGCCGGACTGATTCAGGTTGCCTTGGGCGTTAGAGCTAGACGTTGAGTTATTGGGCACCGATACGTTGAGGTTTTGGCTGGGGGTGCCACCACCATAGTTACCACCACCATAGCCACCGCCGCCACCGTAGGATCCGCAGGTTGAAGGTGTACAGTTGGTGCCGCTGTCGCTAGTCGAATCGGCAACAGCCACGCCAGTAATCATTGATAGCAGCCCTGCGACCGACAGAGCCGTCACAAGTGAGTAAATTTGCATTTTAAATCCTCCTCAATAGAGGCAGGAACGACTCAATAATGTGCCGCTCCTGCACAATTTACAAGTTAATACTTACAAGTTAATAGCTGAAGCCGCTGGCCACCTTGTGAGATTCGCTCCCCCCATAGGAGTTAGTGTTTTGATAAGAGAAGGCATGGGTCTTGCTCTCAAATTTTCCTTCCTCAACGTTCAGGCTACCTGACGCAGCAAAGTAGTCATATCCTTTGCTGTAGGAGACAGGAATACTGCCATAACTGGAATCATGGCTTTCGGTAGACGTTTTAATGGGTTGAACACCCACGGGTCCGTCGTAGCCAACCCCTTGATAGTCATGGCCTGTTTCTAACTTAATGGCAGCGGAAACAGCTAAACGAGACCCGGCATAGGTTTCATTAAAGGTCGATTCAGAATAGCCTTTGCCGCAGTTCACTTGCCAACTGCTGCTATTGGAAACATAGGTTTCACCCGCCAGGGAAGGAATGGCGGCTAATCCTAAGAAAACAACGGACATTGGAATAATAGATTGAAGTTTCATGGTGGTCTCCAGAGATAAACGGCAAGCTTTGGAGGGCAGGATTCATCAAAGTGAACAGTTTAGGTTTGTGAACTTGTCCTGTGAACCAGCCCTTTCAAGCTCAACCTCAGTTTCTGGGTTTTATCGAATTTGAACCAGTGGTGTTTAGGGTTTTAATAAAGAACTTAATGATGGCCCTATAATGGTTCTTAAAAAGACTTGTAGTCCTTGTCCAATCTTGATTGAGCCGATGTGATACCCTAAGTTGCGGGAGGTTAGATTCGCTTTTGTTGTCGAAAAAAATCCAACTTTAAGCGCCTCTGGAAGAGAAATACGTCAAAATGGTTTTGTGATGTCTAACCCTTAAGATTTCTAAGACGATACCCTTCGTTCATCTTCTGACTTGGCTCAAAATCTGTTCGCCCACACCCCAAAAATGGACTCTAACAACGCCGCTATTGACGATGCAACGCCAAAGCAAAATCGACGAAAGCGCGGAGTACTACTACACCCTAATGCTTTTGAGAAACTACTCCAGGCAAAGCTAGAGGTCGAATTTAAAGAACGAGGCGGCGATCGCTTTACCCTCGAAGATCTCAGTGAGCGTACCGGACTGTCGATTGAAACAGTGATGAAGGTATTTTCGGCGAGAGCCGCCGTAGATCGTCAGACCCTAGCGATCTGTTTTAGAACCTTTGGCTTAATGCTTGAGGCTGAAGATTATGTGAGTGCTTCCAGTTCTGCTGCTACCGTCGGAAGCTCCCCTGTCGCCATTCTAGACCTCACCGAAGCTGAGCTGCCAGAGGGGCAGGTTCCCTTAGAATCACCGTTTTATGTTGAAAGACCTCCCTGTGAAGCACAAGCCTTCAAGGCTATTCAGCAGTCCGGTGCCTTAATTCGACTCAGGGCACCCAGGCGGATGGGTAAAACGTCGCTGTTGGCTCGCATTTTGCAGGATGCGGAAAAAAGCGGTGCTCAAGCGGTTCGGCTAAGCTTTCGACTGGCGGATAAAGCCGTGCTGCAAAATTTGGATCAGTTGCTCAAATGGTTTTGCGCCAGCGTGGGACTAGGGCTAAAGCTTCCCAATCGGCTTGCTATTCTCTGGGATCCATTTTTTGGCAGTAAGGTGAACTGCAAAATTTACTTTGAGGAATGCTTTCTAGCGCAGCTTCAAACGCCCCTTGTGCTGGGCTTAGACGATGTAGATTTACTGTTTCAGTACCCTGAAGTGGCTGAAGATTTTTTTGGGCTACTGCGTGCCTGGCATGAAGAATCGAAGAATTCAGAGCTATGGAAAAAGCTGCGGCTGGTGGTGGCTTATTCAACAGAAATTTATATCCCTCTGAATATTAATCAGTCGCCCTTTAATGTGGGGATGTTGATTGATCTGCCGGAGTTTACAAGCCAGCAAATCAACGCCCTAACGCAACGCTATCATTTACTCGCTTCAGGGGCAGAGATTGAGCAGCTTATGGGGCTGGTTGGGGGCAACCCTTATTTGGTTCGTAAGGCGCTCTACCATCTCTGGGTTAAAGATTTTTCCCTGGAGGAACTGCTGGAAACCGCTGCCACGCCTCAGGGCATCTATCGCGAATACCTTCAGGGTCTAACCTGGAGCTTGGAGCATAACAAAGCGCTAAAAGAAGCCTTTGAACAGGTGGTACAGGCTGAGCAACCCATTGAGTTGGAGCTGATTCAGGCGCTGAAGCTTCAGGGATTGGGGTTAATTCAAATTTCTGGGGGGCAGGCAACCTGTAGAAATAAGCTACACTACCGATATTTCAAAGCGGCATTAAGTCAAGTTTATTAGGTTTAATTTTGGGTTTAATGGGAGTATTTAGGCCGGTTTAGGTCAATTATTGTCCTCTGCACATTAGCGTGTATAGATTGAGATGCTGCCCACTCTTCCCCAAAACGATCCGTTTCAAGGTGTTCGCAAGGCGAAACTTGCTCAACAGCAGGCCGTCTACGAATTTACCCATAAGTACGCTGTCGAGCCGCTGCCTGCCGGAATTGGACTTGCCGCGTCTGTGCCGCCAGCGGAAGAATTTACCCCAGACTATCTTTGGGAAACCCTAAAGGTGGATGCGGTGCTGTTAGCCAACCATGCCGCCATTGATTTTGAGGCGATCGCCGGCAGTAATGGCGGCACCCCATCTCTGACCGATTGGCTGGGGCTAACGCGTTTAGTGGGCGATCGCCATCTGCTTTTTTCTGCGCCCATCAAGGTTGCTAACCGAATTTCTCAGTCATTTCCGGTTAACTTAAGCAGCTACGAGTCGATCTTTGCGGTGATTCCTAAGCCGGAAATTTTTTATAAGCTCAGGCAAAGCCCAGCCGTCCGCGATCGCGCTTTTGCATGGCAGCGCTTAGCGGGGGCTAACCCCATGATTTTAGCGGGGATTACGGCGCTCCCCGATAATTTCAAAATCACCAACGCTCAGTATCAAAGTGCAGTGGGATCAGGAGATACCCTAGACGCGGCCTTGGCAGAAGGCCGACTCTACTTAGCGAACTATCATCTGCTAGAAGGGCTGCCCCACGGGACTTGGCACGACGGTATATTGAATATTCCCCGCAGTAAGTATGTGTTTGCGCCGATGGCGCTTTTTGTGCAAACCCAAGATACCCCTCAGGCATCAGGCTACTTTGCCCCCGTGGCAATTCAGTGCCATCAGGCGAACTCTGGCACCGCCCATAACCCTATTTTTACGCCCAATGACGGCGTGCGGTGGGAGATGGCGAAGGCCGTGGTGCAAAATGCCGACGGCACTATTCAAGAGCTGGTTTACCACTTAGGCCACACGCACATGGTGATGGAGGCGGTCATTGTGGCTGCCGAGCGCCATTTAGCCGAAAATCACCCGATCTACTGCTTGCTCAAGCCACACTTTCAGTTCACCCTGGCGCTGAATAGCTACGCCTATAGACATCTGATTGCGCCAAATGGAGCCGTCGATTGTTTGTTTGGGACAACTCTGACAGGCAATATGACCCTACTCGGGCGTGGGCTGGCAGAGTATCGCTTTAGCCGTGCTGCACCGCCCCAGGACTTGGGCGATCGCCAGGTGGATAATGCCCAAACCCTGCCCCACTACCCCTACCGCGATGATGCCCTGCTGATTTGGCCGTGCCTGCACCAATTTGTGGCGCAATACCTGCACCTGTATTACGGCAACGATGCTGCTGTGGTGGCGGATACTGAGCTTCAGGCTTGGATTGAGTGTTTGGGAGATCCTACGGGGGGAAATATTCAGGGCGTGGAACCCGTGGAGACCCTAACGCAGCTTACACACACCCTCGCCCAAGTGATCTATACGGCCTCGGCTCAGCATGCTGCCCTTAACTACGCGCAGTTTCCGATGATGAGCTATGGACCAAACCTGTCTGGGGCAATGTACGCCGAAGCACCAACCGCCGAAACGCCCCAAGCCGAAGAAAATTCCCTGATGCTGCTGGCACCACTGCGGGAAACCCTGATGCAGTTTAATGTCTTGTATCAGCTTTCTAATGTGCGCTACGGCAAGCTGGGCTACTATCCTCCCCTCCATTTTGCCGACCCACGGGTGAACCCTTTGGTGAAGCGGCTTCAGCAGGACTTAGCCCAGGCGGAGCGTGAGATTTGCGATCGCGAAAAAACGCGCTTTATGGCTTATCCATACCTGATGCCGTCCCAGATTGGTAACAGCATTTTTATCTAATGTCCTCTGCGCTGGCTGTCCTCAACGGCCTCCCTTCAGCGCTTTTCAGAATTCATGCAGCGAGGCCGACTATGATTGCGTGTTTGATTCCGTCTCTCCCTCAGACCGACCCGGATCCAGACCGACGCGAGGCTCAGATCGCAGGTGATCGCGCGATCTATCGCATCAGCCGCACCTACCACAACCTTCCGTTCCCAGAGCAGGTGCCCTGGAAAGATGAGTTTTCGGTTCACTATGTGGCAAAGCTGGCGGCGCTTCAGGGCGTACTCAGTGCCAACGAGCGTCTGAGTAACCTCAAGGCTTGGCGAACCTCTCCTGAGGGCAGCCCCCTAGACGAACTGCGAACTTCTATTAAAGATGCCCAGACTCAGCTTTTGAACGCGCTGTGGGGATCTCCTCGGCAGGTTGATACACCGCTCTATACGCAACGGGTGCCCCTGAGCATGGCTGACTACGAAAATTTATTTCAGTTGATTGAACCGCCCCTTGCCCAGCGCTACTGGCGCGAAGACTGGTATTTTGCTTGGCAGCGTCTAGCAGGCACTAACCCCATGCAGCTCCGTCAGGTCACGGAACTGCCAGACGCTTGCCCGCTCACAGAAGCTCGCTTTGCACAAATTGCGGTAGGCGACAGCCTTGCCGCCGCTTTGGCAGAAGGTCGCCTGTTTAGTGCCGAGTTTTCTATCCTTAAGGGTGTCTCTACAGGGGTCAGTGAGGGCTGGCGGAAATACCTCTCAGCTCCCCTTGGGCTATTTGTACTAGATCGGCACCGAACTCAGTTCATGCCTCTTTCCCTTCAGTGGGATGCGGCAAACGGGTCTCCCTCCTCTTTTTTTACGCCCCAGGACGGCAGGGCGTGGCAGATGGCAAAAACCGTTTTTCAGGTGGCGGACAGTAACTATCATGGGGTGGTGCTCCACGGTACCTACTGTCACATGGTGGTGGGCATGGTGGCGGTTTGTACCTATCGCACTCTAGCGGTCAACCATCCCGTCAGAATTTTGCTGCATCCCCACTTTCAATTTACGGTGCCCATCCACGCTGCGACCCAATCTGTGTTTGGGCCAGGGGGACGCACCGCAACGCTCCAAAGCGTCAGCCTTGAAGGCACTCTTGACTTGGTTCAGCGGGGGCTAGATGCCTTTAACTGGCAAGATCAGTCTGCCCCCTATGTCTTTGAGCAGGCGGGAACCCTGAGCCAAGCGGTTTTGCCCCACTACCCTTACCGCGATGATGCCCTGCGCCATTGGCAGGCCATTTATACCTTTGTGACCCGCTATATTGGCCTGTATTACGGCTGCGATCAGGATGTGGCAGACGACACCGAGGTACAGCGCTGGCTCCGGGAGCTAGGCGCACCGGAAGGCGCTAACCTACGGGGGGTGGGCGATCGCCACGAACAGGTCAAAACCCTAGAAGCGCTAACCACCCTGGTCGCTCAGATTATCCATCGAGCCACCGCCTACCACGCCGCCATTAACTATTCGGTCTTTGAAGATATGTCCTTTGCCCCCAATATGTCCGCTGCGGCCTATGCACCCCCGCCAATTCAGGGGCAGTCTTACGAGCCAGACGATTTATTGGCGATGCTGCCACCGCGATCGCTTGCCCTCGATCAAATTGCCGATGTGTTTGTGGTGGGCAATTTACGGGTGAACGCCATTGGGCAGTACGGCTGCGATGACTTTGGCGATCGCCGCGTCTTGCCCCTAGTCGAAGCCTTCCAAAGTGAGCTGAGCCAGATTGAGTTTGAGATTGCCACGCGCAACAAGACGCAGTTAGCGCCCTACAACATTTTGCTGCCCAGTCGCGTCGCCGCCAGCATTCACATTTAGCATTGTGCAGGAGGGAAAAGAACGATGGCAATCCCAGGCTTTTCTAAACTGAACACCCTCCACGAAGGTCGCCAATCCATTCTCTATCGAGCCGAACGGGATGCGGATCAAGCCACAGTGGTAATCAAAACCCTGCGAAGCTTTTACCCCTCCGTAGAGTCCCTCAAAGCGTTCCGTCGAGAATACGATCTGACCTATCTCCTGATGGCGGATGGCATCCCCTATTGCCTAGACCTGCACTTTCAAGATCAGGTTGCCTTCATGGTGTTTGAAGACTGTGGTGGAGAATCTTTAGCTCAACGCCTCAAGAGCGGAGCACTGCCGATCCTAGAGAGCCTTACCCTAGCACTACAGATGGTAGAGATTTTGGCTCATATTCATCAGAACAAAGTCATCAGAACAAAGTCATCCACCGGGACATTAACCCCAGTCACTGGATCTATAGCGCTACGACCAAAACTCTCCAGTTAATTGACTTTGGTAGCGCTGTCTATTTGCCCCACCATCCATCTGCCGTCTGTATTCCGGTGGGGCTAGAGGGCACCCTCCCCTACATTGCGCCAGAGCAAACGGGGCGGCTCAACCGATTTATCGACTATCGCTCTGATTTTTACGCCCTTGGCGCAACCCTGTATGAACTGCTGACAGGGCAGCCCCTCTTTAAGCAACAAGACCCCCTTGAAATGATCCACGCCCAGATTGCACGACGACCCATACCGCCCAGTCAAATCCGTTCAGATATTCCAGAACTTCTCTCTCAACTGGTGCTTAAGCTGTTAGAGAAATCTCCTGAAGAGCGCTATCAGAGTTCTTTTGGCCTAAAGCAAGATTTGCTCGCCTGTCTTAATGCACTCAAAATGGGTGCGCTCAAAATGGGTAAAACTTCAGCACCAATAACCCTCGGCACCGCAGACCGTACTGAGCAGCTTTATATTTCGCCCAAACTCTATGGACGCGATTTAGAGCGCACTGCACTCAAAGATGCCTTTACCCAAGGGCAAACTGGGCAGAGCAAACTCATTTTGGTGACGGGCTACAGCGGCGTAGGGAAAAGTGCGCTGGTGTCCGACTTCCGCCAGTACGTTCTAGATCATGGCGGCGCATTTGTCAGCGGTAAGTTTGATCAGTATCGACGGGGAATTCCCTACGGGGCATTCAATGAAGCGCTGTCCCAACGCCTTCGGCAAATTCTAGATACACCGGAACAGACGCTGTCTGTCTGGAGAGAGCGTCTGCGGGTCGCAGTGGAAGGCTATGGTGCATTGCTCATGGATGCGATTCCAGAATTGACCTGGATTTTAGGCTCCCAGCCACCGCTAGAATCGATCCCGACCCAAGGCTTTGGTATTCTGATGACTCGCCTGATGGGTCGAGTAGTGCGATCGCTTTCCACCGCAGACTGCCCCCTGGTGATGGTGCTAGACGATTTACAGTGGGCAGATTTGCTGTCTATTGAAGTATTAAGGCACCTCCAAACGGATGGAGAATGTTTACCCCTACTGCTGATTGGCACCTATCGCAGCAACGAAGTCGATACGCGTCATCCGCTGACCCAATCTCTTGCAGAAATCCCAGCCGAGGCGGCACCCCAGTTTATTCCGCTAAATCCTTTGCTGCTGCAAGATATTCAGGCTTTACTGACCGATACTTTGGCAGAACGACCGGAACAGGTTTACGACTTTGCCGTGCTCTGTCAGGCAAAAACCCAGGGCAATCCTTTTTTTCTACGCCAGTTTTTAGCCTCCCTTTACGAGACAGAACGCCTTCAGTTTGACTCGGTTGGGGGTTGTTGGCACTGGTCTATGGCAGATCTGCAACGGCAAAATCTAACCGAGGATGTTGCTGAGTTTATGGCTTTGCGGCTTTTTCAGCTGAGTGAGAATACCCGCGAACAGCTCAAAATTGCCGCCTGTATTGGCCGACAGTTTAATCTGCCGTTTTTGTCCCAGGTGAGTCAAATATCGACGGTTGCGCTGACCCCACAGATTCAAGAGGCGCTCTCTAGCGGGCTAATTGTCCATGACGATTTGTCTTTTAACCTTAAAGTTGAACCTCAGCAGTCCTTTAGCAATTCAGCAAATAGCAATTCAGCAAAGCTGCGGTTTCGGTTTGCCCATGATCGCGTACAGCAGGCGGCCTATAGCCTCATCTCTGATGCGGATCGTCAACACACCCATCTCCAGATTGCGCGGCAGCTAGAGCAGGACGGCACCGAGGCTGAAGACCGTGTGTTTGATCTCATCAATCACTATAAACAGGCGATCGCCTTACTCCACGACCCCCAAGAGCGGCGAGCTGTAGCAGAGTATGCCCTCAGTGCAGGGCTTCAGGCTAAGCAGTCTGCTGCCTATACTGCTGCTTTAGATTTTCTGACAGTAGGCATTGCACTTCTAGATTACCAAAGCTGGATTCTTGACTACCCCTTCACGCTCACCCTGTACCATGAGGCGGCTGAGGCAGCCTTTTTGAGCACAAATCTTGTTCAGGTGGAAGCGCTGGTGCAGACTGCGCTTCCCAAGGCTCAGACGCTGCTCGACAAGGTGCGCTTCCATGAGGTTGTCATTAGTACCTTGATGAGCAAAAAACAGCTCACCGAAGCCATCGACTATGCCCTCAACATTCTGCCGCTGCTGGGCGTGAAATTACCGAGAACACCCCATAAGATCCATATCCTGGTGGGGTTACTGACCACTAAAGTTGCGCTGTACAGAAAATCGAAGCGTGACTTGGTCACTTTACCGGATGCGACCCATCCTCAGACGCTTGCTGCCATGAGGATCCTCAACATTATTGTGAGTGCTGCTTACTATGGGCAACCGCTTCTGTTTCCACTGCTGTCATTTAAGCTGATTAAGCTGATGGTGAAGCACGGTGTGGGGCCAGCATCTTCCTACAACGTTATGGTGTGGGGCTTGCTCTTGTGTGTCACAGGCGACGTAGAGGATGGCTATGCCTTCAGCAACGTGGCATTACAGCTCAATGAACGCTTGAAAGAACAGCGTTTCAAAGATAGAGCCGTTCACATTTTCAACTTTATGATCCGAATCTGGAAAGTTCATTACCGGATCTGTCAGGGAGAACTGCGGCACCTTTATAACCGTGAATACAATAGCGGCGATTTAGAATTTGCCGCCTTCAGCGCCTTGGGTTATTGCAGCTTGTCTTACTACCTGGGCGACCCCTTAGAACCCCTCGCTCAAGAGATGACCGACTGCACCCAGAGCATTCTCAAAATTGCCCAAACGACGGCTCTGCAAACCCTCGAAATTAACCGACAGTTGGTGTTTAATCTTTTGGGTCGATCGCCTACCCCCGAAACGCTCTCAGGGGAGGTGTTTGATGCAGAAACCCTCCTGCCGCGCTTTAAAACAGATCAGGACAGCACAAATCTGTTTGTCTACTTCTGTACCAAAACATTGCTGAACGTCATTTTTGGGCGCTATGCCGAGGCAACCCAGGCGGCAGAAGAAAATCAGGCATACCTTGAAGGCGGTCAGTCCTCTATCTTTGTCCCCGCATTTTATTTTTTTGCGGCGCTAGCCTACGCTGCGTTGCACGAATCTAGCCCCCGCGCTCACAAAAGGCGGATCTATGCCCAGATGTGGCGAAATTACAAGAAACTGAAGGTCTGGGCTAAAGCAGGTCCCATGAATCATCAGCACCACGTAACGCTGCTGGAGGCTGAAATAGCCTGGGTTCGAGGACGGCACAGTGCGGCGGTTCAAGGCTATGAACGGGCGATCGCCCAGGCCAAGGCGCAAGGCTACATCAATGATGAGGCACTTTCTAATGAACGAGCCGCTCGCTACCACCAAGCTCAGGGGAATCAGCGGATTGCCCGTGCCTATTTGATGGATGCAAGATACTGCTACACCCGCTGGGGCGCAAAGGCAAAGGTCGCCCAGATTGATGCAACCTATCCAGAACTGTTGGGCTATGCCTCCTATACAAATAACGCCGATCGAAGAAGCCGCTTTGCCCTTGCGCCAACTGCCGATGTTGTTCAGCTTGATGCGATCGCCTTGGTCAAAGCCTCCCAAGCCATTTCGAGCGAAATTGAGCTACCCAAACTGACGGCAAAGCTCATGCAGATTTCTCTAGAGTACGGCTGTGCCTGTCGCGCTCTGCTTTTCCTGATTGAAGCCAAACAGTTGAGAGTGCAGGCAGAGTGCAGCGCCAATGAAGCCCCTCTAACCCGCTCGCCCGCTCCCCTTGCAGAAGCATTTGCTGACTGCCCCCAAAGCCTGTTGCAGTATGTTCTACGCACCCAAGAAACCGTTGTGCTAGATCATGCCAGCCAGGTAGGACAGTTTACCCAAGACCCCTATATTGCCTCTGCTCAGCCCCAATCTATGCTGTGTCTGCCGCTTTTGCACCAGGGCGAACTGAAGGGGATTTTGTATCTTGAAAATCGACTCACCCCAGGGGCATTTACGGGAGATCGCATCGAAGTGCTGCGGATTTTGGCAGCCCAGGCCGCCATCTCCCTTGAAAATGTGCGGCTTTACCAGCAGCTAGCAGGCTACAGCCAAACCCTAGAACAGCGGGTCGAAACGCGAACCCAAGAATTGACGCAAACCCTCGATATTTTAGAAGCCACCCGTGCCGAACTGGTGATTGAAAATGCCTTACTGCGAGAGGCCGAAGATAGCTCCACCTTTGATTATCAGGTGGGGGGAAGCCTTACCTTTAATGCGCCAACCTACGTGGTGCGTCAGGCTGATCGACACCTGTACAAAGCCATTAGACGAGGACAGTATTGTCATATTCTGTGCCCCAGGCAGGTCGGCAAGTCGAGCCTTAGGGTGCAGATGTCTCAGCGGCTCCAGGGAGAAGGCTTTGTCTGTGCCGCCATTGATTTATCAGAAATTGGCAACCGTCAGATTACAGCAGAGCAGTGGTATGCCGGATTCACCTACGCGCTGCTGAGCCAGCTCAAGCTGCTTCAGGCCGTTGATTTACGAGAGTGGTGGCGCAAATACCAATATTTGCCGCCCATTCAGCGCCTCGGACTGCTCATTGAACAAACAGTGCTAACGCAAATTTCTGACAGCATCGTCGTTTTTATTGACGAGATTGACAGCGTTCTGAACCTCCCCTTTGAGATGGATGACTTTTTTATCTTTCTTAGAGCCTGTTTTAACAAACGTACCGAATCGTCAGATTATCAGCGACTGACCTTCGTGCTTTTGGGCGTAGCAACCCCAACGCAGCTCATTGAGTCTAAAGACCAAACTCCTTTCAATATTGGTCAGGCAATTGTTTTGTCTGGGTTTCAGCGCCACGAAGCACAGCCTTTACTGCATGGGTTAGCGGGGCGAACAACCCACGTCCAGCCTTTACTGGGGGCTGTTTTGCACTGGACAGGGGGACAGCCGTTTCTGACCCAAAAAATTTGTAAGCTGATTCAAGTGAACGAAGAACCTATCCCAGAGCATTACGCAGCGGAGTGGGTAGAGCAGCAGGTGCGATCGCACATCATAGAAGACTGGGAAACCAAAGACGACCCTCAGCATCTGCGGACAATCCGCGATCGCATCCTTCACTGCAAATCTTCTAGAACGTCCGTACTCAGACTTTACAGCGAAATTTTGCAGCAGGGCACCGTTGCCGTAACCAATCAGCCAGAGGAATCAGAATTACTCCTCTCAGGATTAGTGCTTCAGAGCAGCGGTGAACTGCGCGTTGGCAACCCCATTTATCAACTGATATTTACGCAAGCTTGGATAGATCAGGCGTTGGCACAAACAGAGAGCCGCCTTAGCCTTCCCTCCTAACAGCAAACCAGAACCTATCCCACAGCGCGGCGGCAAATAAGCGACTTAGAGAGCTGTGTTAGCATTTGATAAAAAAATCCTTTGTCAGGCACTTATGGGCAAGGTTTTGGTTCTAAACGCCTCTTATGAGCCGTTAAACATTACAAGCTGGCGACGAGCCGTTGTTTTGGTTCTCAAAGAAAAAGCAGAGCAGGTCGAGCATAACGGTAAGTACGTCTATGCCAACTTTCCGCTGCCGACCGTGATTCGTCTGCGTCAGTTCATCCATTTACCCCACAAAGAAATTTCCCTCACGCGCCGCAACATATTGAACCGTGATGGACATGCCTGCCAATATTGCAGCTACAGCGGGGATGATTTGACCCTAGATCACGTCATGCCCAAATCCCGAGGCGGTGGTGACAGTTGGGAAAACATTGTGGCGGCCTGCGTAAAGTGCAACGTTAAAAAAGGAAATCGTACCCCCCAAGAAGCACGAATGCCCCTGCACCAAAACCCGAGACGACCGTTTAGCAGCCTGTACTTTGAAGTGAATAAACAGGTGCAGAATGGCGGTCATCAAGAATGGCGCAAGTATATGATTGGACTGTGAATATGAGATAGAGCTAGAAATAGCATCAAAATCATCCCTCAGAGTAGAACCACTCCATCGTTGTGGCACTCTATGATGAAGAGAGCGTGTGAGAGTGGATCAGCATCAAGCTTAGCTTCAAGCCTTAAGTTATTAACCTTTCAATTTCTGAATACTCCTGAGCGTCCTATGGTGCAGAGTTCTTTATCGACTGCTGATGTTGAGCCTCCGCTGGCATTACACCCCACGGAAATTTTGCTGGGAGACGGTGAAAAAATCCAGTCTCGCCTAGGGCTATCTAGCCCAACCCAGCGCATTGCGGATGCCCGTGGGGACGCACTGATCCGCGTCCTTGACAAGCACCGAGGCGAACGGCATCTTGTGATTTTGCAAGACTTCCCTGACCCCGATGCCCTTGCATCTGCCTGGGCCTATCGCTTAATTGCGGAGCGGTTTGAAATTCAGTCTGACATTGTCTATGGCGGTACCCTGAGCCACCAAGAAAATATTGCCCTCGTAAAGCTGACCGGACTTCCGGTTCAGCGCTGGAATTGCCCCACTGCCAAAGGTAAAGATTGGTCAGTTTATAAAGGCTGCGTGCTGATTGATAACCAGGGGGCAACCAGTCAACTCATGCCCTTGGTGCAGCAGGCACAGCTCCCTATTCTGGTGGTGATTGACCATCACAGCTCGCAAGATGACCTACACGCCGAATTTTTAGACATTCGCACCCACACGCGCGCCACGGCGACGATTCTGACCCAGTATCTTCAGGCTGGGCTGCTCCATCTCGACAATGGCACGAGCGAACATGTGAAGTGCGCCACGGCGCTCATGCACGGGCTTCGGTCAGATACCAACGGCCTTCGGCAGGCGCAGGAAGAAGACTTTTTGGCGGCGGCCTACCTGAGTCGGTTTTATGATGCGCAGATGCTGAACACGGTATTGCAGTCTACCCGCTCGAAGCAGGTGATGGATGTGATTGAGCGATCGCTCAAGAACCGCTCCATCCAAAACAACGTCAGCATTGCTGGGGTGGGCTTTTTGCGCTATGACGATCGTGATGCCATTCCCCAAGCGGCGGACTTTTTGATTACCGAAGATAACGTCCATACGGCGGTGGTCTACGGCATTGCCCATGATGAGGATGAGGAGCTAGAGCTGGTGGTTGGCTCTTTGCGAACCACTAAAATCACCCTTGACCCCGATGAGTTTATTAAAGAAGCCTTTGGGCAAGATGCCCAGGGGAGATTTTTTGGGGGTGGGCGATCGCTGGCGGGTGGATTTGAAATTCCCATGGGCTTTTTGTCGGGTCTAAACGAAAACTCTGAGTACGCCAAACTGAAGTGGAGCGTTTTTGATACCCAGATCAAGCAAAAGCTGCTGCGCCTGATTAACCCAGAAGGCAGCATGATTCGCACCAATTAGTCACCCTCGTATTTCAAAAACTTTTTGCACCCATTGCAGTGCAGCATCTTTCTGAGATAAGTTAACATTAGTTAATAAAAGCAATAAAGTTACGTCCGGCCCCCATTCAGCCAGGAGGAATGAGATTTCGTGAATAATAAGCGGTGGAGAAATGCAGGACTATACGTCCTTTTAGGGATTGTGGTCTTGGCTTTGGCGACTTCTTTCTTAGACAGGCAGCCAGTAGCCAAAGAAACTTGGCGCTACAGTCAGCTCATTGAGGCAGTTCAAAATCGCAAGATTGAAAAGATTGGCTTGAGTGCCGACCGCAGCCAAGCCCAAGTGATTACCGCAGATGGCACTCGGGTACAGGTGAACCTTCCCCCCGATCCTCAACTCATTGATATCCTGACCGAAAATAAGGTGGATATCAATGTTATAGCTCCGACCGACGAAGGCTTTTGGGTGAGAGCGGCGAGTACGTTTTTGGTACCGATTGCCCTGCTAGTGGGTCTGTTTGTCCTGTTCCGTCGCGCTCAAAGTGGTCCTGGCAACCAGGCCATGAACTTTGGCAAGTCTAAAGCCCGCGTTCAGATGGAGCCTCAAACCCAGATTACGTTTAACGACGTGGCGGGGATTGAGCAAGCCAAGCTGGAGCTGAGCGAAGTCGTTGACTTTTTGAAAAACGCAGATCGCTTCACGGCTGTGGGGGCCAAAATTCCGAAGGGCGTTCTGTTAGTCGGCCCTCCTGGAACGGGTAAGACCTTGCTGGCGAAGGCTGTAGCAGGGGAAGCGGGGGTTCCGTTTTTCTCTATCTCTGGGTCTGAGTTTGTTGAAATGTTTGTGGGTGTGGGTGCTTCCCGCGTCCGTGATTTGTTTGAGCAAGCGAAGGCAAATGCGCCCTGCATCGTCTTTATTGATGAAATTGACGCGGTAGGCCGTCAACGGGGCGCAGGTCTGGGTGGCGGTAATGACGAGCGTGAGCAAACCCTCAACCAGCTCTTGACTGAAATGGACGGGTTTGAAGGCAATACGGGCATCATCATCATTGCGGCCACAAACCGCCCTGATGTGCTGGACTCCGCGCTGCTGCGTCCCGGTCGTTTTGACCGTCAAGTAGTAGTAGATCGCCCTGACTACAAAGGCCGTCTTGAAATTCTGAACGTCCACTCTCGCGGTAAAACCCTGAGTAAGGACGTGGATCTTGAGAAGATCGCCCGACGTACCCCAGGGTTTACGGGTGCAGATCTCTCCAACCTCCTCAACGAGTCTGCCATCTTAGCCGCTCGTCGCAACCTGACCGAAATCTCCATGGATGAAGTCAACGATGCGATTGACCGCGTGTTGGCGGGGCCTGAGAAGAAAGATCGCGTTATGAGCGAGAAGCGTAAGGTTTTGGTGGCTTATCACGAAGCAGGTCATGCTTTGGTAGGTGCGCTGATGCCTGACTACGATCCGGTTCAGAAAATTAGCATTATCCCTCGTGGTCGTGCGGGTGGTCTGACTTGGTTTACCCCCAGCGAAGACCAAATGGAGTCTGGCCTTTACAGTCGCTCTTATCTGCAAAATCAGATGGCGGTTGCCCTCGGCGGCAGAATTGCTGAAGAGATTATCTTTGGTGAAGATGAGGTGACCACAGGTGCATCCAATGACCTTCAGCAGGTGGCGCGGGTTGCCCGTCAGATGGTGACGCGCTTTGGCATGAGTGATCGCCTTGGCCCTGTCGCCCTCGGTCGTCAGCAGGGCAACCCCTTTATGGGACGCGACATCATGGCAGAGCGTGATTTCTCTGATGAGACTGCTGCGGCGATCGATGACGAAGTCCGAAATCTGGTGGATCAAGCCTACCGTCGAGCCAAGGATGTTTTGGTCAAAAACAAGCTGGTTCTCGACAAAATTGCTGACATGCTGGTAGAAAAAGAAACCGTTGACTCTGAAGAGCTTCAGGGGATTCTGAACACTAGCGATGTGACAATGGCGGCGATCGCTTAACGCACTCAACGCCCCTTAAAATCCAGAAGCCCAGCCGTTCTTGATGAACGGCTGGGCTTCTGGATTTAGACTCAAAGCTAAGAATGCTAAGAGGTCACCATTGAGCCTGAGAGACTTACCCCTTCAAGATGAATACCGCAGTGACACCTGCGACCTCGTGGCAGATTTTTACGTCCCCTGCCTAGAACATGCCACCGTCTACAGCCGAGCCGTCGGCTTTTTTTGAACCCAAGGTGGCAACCTACCGTGTTCAGGCATTGGCTGATGCCGCTATCCCAATCCTAATGGGCGTTCCGATCCTTCCCCAGGTAATGATTTTGCAACCCTATCAAATTCAGGTGATCGCCAATTGGTTTGCCAGCAATGGGCGCGGTAGGCTGAAAATAGCGACGGGGAGTGGGAAGACCATTACGGCACTGGCGATCGCCCCCGCACCCCCCTCGGACAAACGATCGCCATCATCCCAAGCAATCGCGCCGCCAAAATCCTCGCCCAACCCTCAGCACCATAGCCGATCTCCGTCACTGCCACCGATTCCGCCACACCTTGAGGATCATCCTCAAACGCTGTAACAATCTCACTGAGACATTCCTGAGCAATCCACCGCTCATCATCATTCAACAATTCCAGTGCCAAATCCAAATTATTCCTGGTTCCAGTAAAACTATTAATAAAACTGGTGATAATTTGCCTCCAGACCCACCAACCGCTTAATTCTGCAAAGAACTTACTCACCCAACCCTGCAATACATCGGCCAGACCCGCGATCGCCTCCTGCGTAATCTTGCCTCTTTCTTTCAAAAGCCTTGCGATCACCTTCCTAATCTCCCCCCTCGTAATATCCGCCTGTGAAGCTGCATCAATGGATAGCTCAGCGGCGGTCATGGCCTGGGCAGTAAAGGGTAGCTCAAGGTCAGTGAGCCAGTAGTGAGAAATAGTGCCGCCGCGTCGGAGTGCCCTGTCGCGTCCCATCTCTTGAAACAGTTCAGCATCACGGACGTTCTGGTAATAGACATCAAAGCTGGTTTCTGTCAGTGCATCCTGGCCTAGAATCTCATACTCAATCCTTACCGCTCCAATATTAGGCGTGGGCAGACCCACATGAACAAACACATCATTTGCCATGAATGAGTTTTCACCACGCGAGTCCCTAAAGTGAACGCCTTGAGCCGCTGCAATCCTGTGGTGTTTGACCATCTTGGTAAAACACCACAGGATTGCAGCCCTCGTGCCCAGACACTAACCCTGCGATCGCAGCCTTAATCCGCACATCGGTACTGTCCTTCCGATTCTTTCCCGCTAAGCCAAAGTCTGGCACCTGCAAATGATGAACCGTTGCGCCCTGGTCATGGAGTGCTTCACACACGAGAATGTTCTCTACCGGAATGCCAGACCGAAAGCTAATGGATCCAGCAGTCGCAGTCGCATCGAGGAAGATATTAGCGCGACCTTCATGAATGATGCGGCGGTGCTGTTGCTTGAGCTGGTGAATGAACTTCAGGGATTGAATCTGAGCCTCCAGCGCATTTAGTTTGAGGGTGCGCCTTTGTACCGTGGCTTTGAGGTTGCTGATTTGTCGAGTGATTTCAGTGGTATCAATGCGGTCAATGGCACCAAACAAATCAGCGAGACTGGGCACGGTTGCAGCCCGAACGCGCTCAACCTCGTCTAAACTCAGGTTTAACTTACACCATTGCAGCCGCTCTAGGATTTCAGCACGACTGAATCCATAGCGCGGCTGTTTCCCTGTCAGTAACTGCCGCAGCTCTCGTCTTACTCCTGTCAGCCTCTGGTGCAGCTCCGGCTCGTCCTGCTCCAGTGTTGCCTAAGCTCCATCAAAGTCAGCGAGTGTCACAGTCAGGGTATCTGAGACTGCAATGGTTTGAGCGGCCTCATCCCAGATATTGATGGTCTTTTCGCCTTCCCAATTGCGCGGGTACTGGTGAGGACTCATCCGAATCCTTGCTGCCTTGAGCGATTCAGATCGCAAAGCCCTAAACCCGCTCCCTGGCAGGTGGTCAGCGGTCGGGTCGCCACAGGTGCCGAAATATGGACAGCTCTGGCAGAAAGGGTTTGTCGTCGCCGTCTCGGTCGCCCACGTCAGCCCCTTCTGCTGGGCAGTGGCAAACTCATTCGCCTTATGGCAATTGCCTGGTAGCCGCTTAACGTTCACGCCATGCTCAGCTTTAGGGTTGACGATGTAATCTTTGCCGAGCGCTGTCTGTCTGGTTTTGTCGATCGCCATCCCGTTATGACGATTGGGCACGTCAGCAAAGTTAGCCTCAACAGAAGCGGTCTTTGGATTACGATGGTCTGATCCTAGATAGATTAGGGTTGGCTCAATGGTCTGTCCGTCTAAGTCAAATGCAAAATCTTCTGGGCGTAGCTGTCCGGCTCGTTGGGTTTTGCCTGAGCCAGTGGGGGACGTGTCGAGGATGTGGTAGTCGTTGGCGATCGCCTCTCGGTAAAGTTGATCCTCTGACCCTGGTGTGTACCAGACTTTATAGGCCGTGCCCGTCTGACGGTGTTCAGGAATGCGCCCTGGTGCATAGGTGCCTAAATCCTGCTCAACGGCGGTGCGCTCCACTTTGATCCGTGTGCGGGTCTTTTTGCGCTTTTTGCCAGTACCAAAGTAGCGAAAGACTTTGCTCAGAAAGTCCTCGTCGGCATGGGCTTCAGCCTGTGCTGCATCATTCTTGAACTGTTCCTCTAGCCACACCAGATAAGCCCGATCGCTTAGTTCGGTGCGCTCAACTGGCTCAGGCAATGGCTCAGGTAGGGCGATCGCATTAAATTCAGCCAAGGACAAAAACCGGATCTGAGTGAGGTCGTCCAGCTCGTCAATGTCAGAGTGAACCTGTTTATCGGTTTGCCACCACCATGCGACCTGGATAGAATAGCCCCAAGTCTTCAGCAG
>JANNDV010000061.1:0-14135 GCA_031387975.1 Acaryochloridaceae cyanobacterium OTE_75_metabat_521
GGCGTTCACGCTGGCCTATGGCGCTGCTGCGCCGCAGCTGGTGGCCACGCGGCTGGTGGCTGATCTTGAGACGCCCGTCTCGGCCTTTCTGAAACTCGCCGCAGTGATGCCCGGACCGCGGTTTTTGCTGGAATCGGTTGAGGGCGGCGCCGTGCGCGGCCGCTATTCAATTATCGGCCTCTCGCCTGATCTGATCTGGCGCTGCGCCGCCGGCAGGGCCGGGATCAACCGCGATGCCGGCCATGACGCGGACGCATTCAGCCCCTGCCCCGGCACGGCTCTGGAATCGCTTCGCGCGCTGATCGCGGAATCGCATATCGATGCGGCTGAAGGCCTGCCGCCGATGGCCGCCGGCATTTTCGGTTTCCTCGGTTACGACATGGTCCGCGAGATGGAAGCGCTCGCGCCGCCCAATCCTGATCCCATCGGCCTGCCCGATGCGCTGCTGATCCGGCCGTCACTGGTCGCGGTGACTTCGGTTTGTTGGCTTAAGTGATCGAGGATTGGTGCGAGCTGCCAATCAAGATTCCTATTGTGTGGACGATCCTCAAGGCCGATTTTTCATTGTTGCAGACGGTATGGGAGGACACGCAGGTGGAGAGGAAGCCTCTCGTTTGGCAACCTTTGCAATCCGAGATTTTTTAGAAAAGAACTGGCATAAAGATTTAGAGCCTACAACGCTGCTCCGAGAGGCGTTTATTCAAGCCAACCGCAGCATTGTTCAAACCCAAAAGATTTCCCCAGAGCAGGGCGACATGGGCACAACGGCTGTAGTGGTTATCTTTTCTGAAGCCCACGGCCCTTGGTGCGCTCATGTGGGCGATTCTCGACTTTATCTTTTTAGAGATGAGCAGCTAGAGCAAGTTACTGAAGATCATACCTGGGTGGCTCAGGCGGTTCGTGCCAGAATTTTGACGCTGGATCAGGTAAGGCTGCATCCTTGGCGGCACGTTTTATCTCAATGCTTAGGCCGTGAAGAACTAAACCAAATTGATATCCAGCCCGTTGACCTGAGCAGCGGAGATGTTCTGCTGCTTTGTAGTGATGGCCTGACGGAAGAAGTGACCGATGAGGCGATCGCCCAAATGCTTCAGCTAAAAACAGGGGTTTCCTGTGATGAGGCCGCAGATTCACTGATTACTGAAGCAAAAATCAACGGTGGGCAGGATAACATTACGGTCGTGCTGGTGGCAGTGGATGAAATTCAGCCGATTCTGGATGAACAGCAAACGGTACCCGATCTTCGGGATCAGGCCGATGCGATCCAGTCGCTAGAAAACTAATGCCACCTAAGCTTCTCGTTGAATAGGTTGTTAAGCAGCTTTATTGATAACCGGTGAGCCTCAGCAGACAAGCTTAGCTTCAGTGAAACTGGGTCGAGCTAAACCCGCATAAGTGTAATATCGCCGTAACCCTACAGGCGGATTACGCGAACATAACTGAGTTCCTAAGACCACCCATTAATGATCTTAGGCGGCTTGCGATGAGATTTATTACGGCCTTCAGCGCGATCTCCATGCATACAGAACTCTATATTCTTGAAATTTATTGATATTGATTATTAATAAGTGCTTTTCAGAAGAAGGATTTAGTGCTATTAATTATAACTAGTGAGTTTCGAGTTTCTTGAGATTGTGGGCAAATTTAACCTGAAGCGCCCAAAAGTTTCAGGCTTACTGCTAAGCGATCAGATCATGACCTGAAGCGAAAGACAGCTTCAGGTTTCTACGCTACTCATGCTCAAGTAGCAGCCCATCATGCTCTCAATATCTAGGCTCTAAAAGCAGAGATGGGAGAGTCTGATCTATTTTTCTGTGGTTAGAGAAATAAATCAGACATGAGCTATGTTGTTGTCTAAAAAGCTTGTTTTAGGCAAAACAAACTAAATTTATACGGAAATTTAAAGGATTCTTGTTAGAGATGGCGCAGTCACAGCTCGAAAAATCATTGGAAACAGAGTACCCTGATTTCCCCCGTCAGCTAGACATCGCAACTATCAGCGTTTACGGTCTAGCAATTCTCTCGGCGGGGCTGTTTCTATTTCTGCCCTTAGTTAACCTGCTCCACTACAGCCCTTGGCAGAGATCGCTGGGCACCATTCATAGTGCTGGGGCATTAATGACGACAGTTCTTGTTGCTTATACAGGTCATCTGGCTTTTCCCTTATTGAGAGGATCTAGCAAAGTTTTGTCCCAGATGCGAACCTTGACGTTTTGGTCAACCGTCGTTACTGCCTTGGGCATTCTTACGGGCAACATTGCGTACGCAAGATACCGCGCTGATATCAATTACGGCGGCGCACGGGCTTGGCTAAAAGCAAATACGCCTTTGGTTCAGTACATTTTTATGGAGTATCACGAGTTTAGCTGCTTGTTTACGCTGCCTTTGGGTGTGGGCTGCACCTGGATTTTGTGGAAGTACGGCGACGCTATTCTGGAAAGACAAAATCGTCCTGTGCTAACGGCAACCTGTGTTGCGTTGATGGGCATGATGTTTTTTGCAATGGGTGGGTTTGTGTCTGGTATGGCGATCGCCAAGGTTCACGCCCTATAGCCGTCATAGATGCAGCCCCCTAAATCTATGACTATCAGACCTTAATGATTGCTCCGCCGCCTAAAGCTTGTTCACTTTAATCAAGATCACGACCATGCAAAAATCACTTGCAGATAGACCAGTCTATGTTCGCCTATGGAACGGCTTTAAGAGGTTCCCAAAAGGTTTAAATCAAGGGTCTACAACATCCCCCTCGACTTCTGGCCCAGCCGCCGCAGCTCTCTTCAGCGGCGGTATTGGAGCTGTGACAATGATGATGACACATCACTTTGCCGAGCTTTCTAAGGCCAATAATAAGTTTGTCATTGAAATGGGAAGCTGGATTCCAGGCGCAATGAACCCCGACCCCATGTGGGGAAACTTAGAAAACTACGCTGGCAAAGAAATGATGTTCTTTGTGGGCTGGCTAGTGAGCTGGCCGATTCTGGCCTGGGTTCTTAAAAATAGGCAGCTCAAGCCGCGCACCATTTTTGTCGGTCTATTTGGGCTATTTACGCTGGCGACCGCGATGGCGTGGCACCCTATGTTTCCATATCTTTCTTTGAAGTAGTAAAGACGATGTCAGAAAAAATAATGTCAGACAAGTCATCCACGCTCAAGATGCACAAGTATGTATGGGGCTTGATCATTGTGATGGGAGGCTTTGTCCTCACATTTCCGCTTGCCATTTTGCGCGTCGGCTCAACGGAGAAATTTGCAGGTCAGCCCTTCAATTCACAAACTTGCGAAGGTAAGCAGCTTAAAGAGCGAAAGGTCGTTTCATGGCTCAAAGATTGCTCTCAAATGTCGGTTGCTCCTTTGCCAAAGAAATAAGCGAGTTTTTCTGATTTATTTGCAGCATTTATTTTAAAATTCTAGATCAGCCTAGAATAAATTATTTATTTTCTAGGCTGATTATAAAAAGAGAAATTCAATAGATTTAGTTACGATAATCTTTTAAGAAAACTAGATCAGAAAAATCTCAAAAAGCTCATCACCTTAACGCTCTCAAAACCCACACTATTGAAGTTAGTATCAATAGTGTGGGTTTTATTGAATTGAATTTCTAAAAAGCCAGTTATCTTGAAAAGGAAGGCTGAAGGATAAAAGCCAAGCTACATAAAGCTTTGAAAGGAGATTTGATCACTAAATAAGCTAAAGCCATCTTAGGGAGAATAATTAAAATACAGTCTTAATGAAATAAATTCTCATTTATCTGATTTTGGTATAAGATGAATCTGTGGGTACAGACACAGTCTTTTTTTTGAATTTCTTTCTCCTGATCCGGACGTTTAGGTGGCAAGTATTTGCACCTATCGGCTGTTCATTATTCTTGAACTCTGGGCTTATTAATGAAAATATTTTGAGGAAATCTGCTTTAAAAGATTTTTCAAAATGTCAAATCTTGAGAGTGAAGTATCTTCGTTAATACTTCTATATAAGCCTCGGCATTCAGAATATTTACTTAATCTAAAACATCTGATCTGAAATATCGTTATTCATGGAGTTTTTGATGGCTACAAATACCTCGACGGGTCTGGTTCAGGCTTCTCCATTAGCGGCTGGCGTAACGCCCGTCACCACAGACCCCTATGCATTGGGACTAACCGCAAAGTCAGAGCCTGCTTTGCCTGCCTTTTTTGGGGCAGAAAATGATGTGATTGAGATTGGCAACGCCAGCAGCACCATTTTCGCGGGTGAGGGTAACAACGTTATCTTGGGCGGCACTGGCAATAATCAAATTTTTTCAGGTGCGGGTCGCGACATTATTGATCTTGCGGGTGGCAACAACACTATTTTTGCGGGCGATGGGGTTAACCTCATTACAACGGGTGCCGGAAAAGACGTGATTTATGCCGGTTCCGGTCGTGATTTTATTGATGCAGGTGATGGAAAGAACACCGTCTATGCGGGGGATGGCGATAACCGCATTTTGACTGGCAAAGGCAATGACCTTATTTTTGCGGGTGCGGGCAATGACGTGATTTATAGCGGTGCGGGCAATGACAGAATTATTGCGGGCAACGGCAATAACGTCATCAATGCCGGCACTGGAGACGACATTGTTACCATCGGCAGCGGTAATGACAAAATTATCCTAGAGGCTGGCAAAGGCTCTGTGACCATCGTTGGATTTAATACTGTCTCTGACAAGCTCCGCCTCGGGGAAAGTTTGCTAGGCAAGTCCCTCACGTTTGTAACGAAAGGGGCAGATACGGAAGTGTTTGCAGGCAAAGACCTGCTGGCGACGCTCAAAGGCGTTAAGTCAGGGTCTCAAGCACTCATTGATCGCAGCCCACTATTCCGGTACCAGGCCACAGATTTAGGATCTCTCAGCACTAATCCTAATGGTGCCGTCAATGCAGCTTCAATTAACGACTTTGGCGTAATTGCAGGTCGTTTTGATACTGGCGCAACCTTTAGCAACACCAATGCCACGACGGGCGTAGTAAATGCCAATAACCTCGTGCGCCAAGGCTTTGTCTGGGAAAACGGTACTCAAACGGCGCTAACTAGCACTGGGGTGAAAAATGGTCAGTCTGATTTTGGCGCTGCTAACGGGGCAACAGTCACGCTGCTGACACCTAACGTTAATACCATTAACAATCGTGGTCTTGTCTTCGGCACCGGAGATGAAGTTCGTCAACCGAACCCACTGGCAACAGATCGCGCCCTGATTTGGACGCTTGGTGGCCCTGCTGGCGGCGGCTCCAACCTTCAAATTAACGATTTTGGCGGTGTGGAGAGCTACGTGTTTGATGCCAATAACCGCAATCAAATCCCAGGCCGCAATATTGATGCCAAAGAATTTGATACACCCATCTATCGAGAAAATGGGGTCAATACTGTTTTAGCCAATCTGGGTGGCGATGGTGGTACCGCACGCGGCATCAACGGCAAGGGTGAAGTGGTTGGCTATGTAGACAGCGATGGTGTGCTAGATGGCAAAACAAAGAACACCGCGACGGTCTGGAAAAAAGATGATAACGGTAACTTTGTGCTAACTGACCTTGGTACCTTTGGCTCTGAGCAGGCTCAACTGCGAGACATCAACAATGCGGGTAGTATTATTGGCGCAACGAGCGATGGTTCTGGCGCAACGGCAACGAGTAGCCCCTTCTTAATTCGAGATGGTGAGTTTACGGTGCTGGGTAGCCTGGGCGGCAAGACTGGCTCTGCTAACGGTATCAACGAGTTTAACCAAGTGGTAGGTGCTTCTCAAATTGCTTCTGGCACCAATCGCGCTTACCTGTTTGACGCAGGGGTTCAGACCGATCTCAATAACTTAATCTCTACGCCGTTAACCTATAACGGCGCTGCCGTAACCTTGACCAGTGCTACTGCCATCAATAACTTTGGTGAAATTGTTGCGACGGGCACCTATACCTACAAAGACGTAGCAGGTGTTAGCCAAACAGGGACTCGCTCTTTTGTCCTGAAGGCGATCGCATAGCGGTTGAATCCTGAGATACAAACGTCTCTACCCTTGGGGTGCGATCGCGGTTTTCTGGATAATGGAACGGCGATCGCGCCACTCCATTGAGAAATAAATTTTGCTAAATGTGTAATTTCTAAACGTGTATACAACGACCGTGCTACCGCCTAATATCCATTGTTCTAGCGACCCGCTTTTGACAAAACTGGCGCAGTATCAGATGGTGCCTCAGCTCATTCGAGAGTGGATTATTGACGAAGAGACAATCGGCATTGCGCTCACCGAAGCCGAACGTCAAACGGCGATCGATTCTTTTTGCCAGCACTTACAGATTGCCACATTAGAAGCACAGCAGACGTGGCTAACGCACAACAGAATGAATCTAGTCCAGCTAGAGGCTCAGGCCATTCGCCTCCAAAAGCTAGAGAATTTTAAGCAGCAGCGCTGGGGACATCAAGTTGAAACCCTGTTTCTGGCGCAAAAACAGCAGTTCGATCAGGTGGTCTACTCCCTGTTAAGAACCCATCAAGCCGAAGTTGCCCAAGAGCTATTCTTTCGCCTTCAGAACCAAGAACAGACCTTTTCAGAACTGGTGAAGCAGTACTCCCAAGGTGCCGAAGTTTATACCGGTGGCATCATCGGACCCATTGAATTTTCGCAGCTCCATCCGGTGCTGGCACAACTCCTTGCGCAAGGTCGGCCTGGACAGCTCTTTCCACCCCGCAACATTGACCAGTGGATTGTCATTATTCGTCTAGAACAAAACCTTCCCGCGACCCTCACCCCCAACCTTCGTCAACGCTTGATTGAGGGTCAGTTTGAAGAATGGATGCAGGAAAAAATGTCTCGCTTCGATGTAGCCAAGATCTGCCCACAAAACGCTAGCGCCTAATGGAAACTTCGACTCTACCCATTGCAGACTTCCTGGAAACCGTCATCGGGTTCAGGGCGCTTTCTGCCGCTCAACGAGCCGCCGTTGCCGCTCACATCCAGCCGCTCCGCTACCCCCTGGGTCGCACCATCCTCATTAACCATACGCTGCCCACTCATCTCTACTTGATCTATAGCGGTCAAGTACGGCTGTTGGGCTACGATCCTCGCACCGAAACCCCCACGACGCTAAAGACCCTAGGGGCAGGCGAAACCGTTGGGGGGCTAGGGCTTGTGCGGCAGTATGCCTGCGAAACGGCGATCGCCTCCACCGACACCATCTGCTTTACCTTGAGTGCAGATCGCTTCCTCAAGCTTCTCGCGACAGAGGATGCCTTTGCGCAAGTCTATCAAGATCAGGTCGCCCTCGTGGAGGTCTTTGAAGTGTTGGGGCTTCAGCTTCAGCGTCAGGCCGATGGCGGCACCGACCTTAAGCAGCTCAGCCTCAAGGCATGGTCGCAGGCCATAGCCAAAACCTTGCCCCCAGGCCATTACGCCCTCTCCCAGCTTGATGCCCAGTATCAGTGGTTTATTAGCGCTGGCACGAGCAGTCCCTTTGAGCGAGGGAGCTGCCTCCCCTCTGGTATCGACGAACCTACCCTCAAAATTGCCAGCAGTTCTCCCACCCGCTTAATCGGCCTTCTGGCTGCGTCCCTTCAGGGAGAAACCCAGCTTGAAACCGCCTCGCAGATCATCAAATGGGAAGATATTCCAGAGGCTCCCGAAGCGCCGCCTAAGTCCATGGCGCGAAATACTCGGCGGCTGAGGTATCCGTTTGTCAGCGGGCATAGCGCAGTAGATTCTGCGCTGGCCTGTTTTCAAATGTTGGCGAAACATCTTAATCTTCCGTTTAAGCGAGATGTTTTGGCACGCATTGTAGTGAATCAGCTTGAGCGCCAAGACAGTCTCTCGTTGCCGGTCTGTGGGGCGATCGCAGAACTCATGGGGCTTCGCGCCCATCTTGCCGAACCGCCGCCTGAGGTGTTGCATCAACTCCCGACCCCTGCGCTGCTCTACTGGGAAGGCCGCATCGCGCTGCTCTACGAAGCAACGCCACATCAGATCGTCCTTGCCATCCCAGAGCATGGGCTGGTGCGTAAAAAGATGCGGAAATTCTTAGAGGGCTGGGAACCTGGTCCCGTGCTGCTCTTAGAGAAAACGGAGCAGACGCCTCAAAAACGCTTTGGTCTGAGCTGGTTTTTGCCTTCCCTTAAAAAGCATCGAGTTGTGCTGGTCGAGGTGTTGGTGGCCTCTTTGGTTGTGCAGCTCTTCAGCTTAGCCAACCCCCTCATTACCCAGATCATCATTGACAAGGTGATTATTCAAAACAGCGCCGCAACGCTGCATTTGTTGGGCGGGCTGTTGGTGGGCATCGCGATTTTTGAATCGCTCTTAAGCAGCTTCCGTACCTATCTCTTTGTGGAAACAACCAATCGTATCGACCTATCTTTAGGGGCGCAGGTCATTGACCATCTTCTGCGGCTGCCCCTGCGCTACTTTGACAAACGACCCGTGGGCGAACTTTCCACCCGCCTCAATGAGTTAGAGAACATTCGTCAATTCCTGACGGGGACTGCTCTTACCGTGGTGATGGACGCGCTGTTCTCGGTGGTCTACATCGTGGTGATGGTCTACTACAGCATTCCTCTGACGCTGGTGGCCTTAGCGACGGTGCCGTTCTTTGCGCTCTTGACGCTGCTCTGTGCCCCGCTGATTCGCAGGCAAACGCGGGTCAAAGCCGAACGCAATGCCGAAACGCAGTCTTACCTGGTGGAGGTGCTTTCTGGTATTCAAACGGTTAAAGCACAAAACATTGAGCTGAAGTCGCGCTGGAAGTGGCAAGAGCGCTATTCTCGCTACGTCAGCGCTGGGTTTAATGCCGTCATTACCTCTACGACCGCGAGCGGCATGAGCGGCTTTCTCAATAAGCTCTCAAGTTTGCTGCTGCTCTGGGTGGGCGCATTTTTGGTATTAGACCAAAAGCTGACCCTAGGTGAGCTGATCGCGTTTCGCATTATTGCCGGATATACGACGAGTCCTTTACTGCGGCTGATTCAGCTCTGGCAAAATTTTCAAGAGACGGCGCTGTCTCTAGAGCGACTTGCCGATATTCTAGATTACCCGCAAGAAGTGCCAGAATCTGACCGTGACCAGATTCCGCTGCCGCCAATTCAGGGCGCTGTGATCTACCGGGATATTTCGTTTCAGTTTAATGAGCATGGCCCTCAGCAGCTTAAAAATGTTTCCCTTGAGGTAAAGCCAGGGACGTTTGCCGGAATTGTGGGCCAAAGTGGATCTGGCAAAAGTACGCTACTTAAACTATTGATGCGGCTATACCCGCCCAATCAAGGCCAGATTTTAGTCGATCAGTATGACGTGGGTAAGGTAGAGCTATATTCGCTGCGCTCCCAGATTGGCATGGTGCTTCAGGACAGTTTGCTGTTTGACGGGTCGGTGCGTGAAAATATTGCGCTAAGCCAGCCCGATGCGACGGATGAAGAAATTGTGGAAGCGGCACGGGTTGCATTTGCCCACGAGTTTATTATGGAGCTGCCCCAAGGCTACAGCACCAGGGTAGGGGAGCGCGGCTCTGCGCTTTCGGGAGGACAGCGCCAGCGAATTGCGATCGCCAGGGCAGTCTTACAAAACCCACGGCTTTTAATTCTAGATGAGGCCACTAGCGCACTGGACTTTAATGCAGAGCGACAGGTTTGCCAAAATTTAGCGACGGCCTTTGCAGGACGCACGGTCTTTTTTATTACCCATCGGCTCGGTACCCTCAAGCAGGCGGATGTCATCGTGATGATGGATCAAGGACGGATTATTGAACAGGGCACACATAGAGAACTTCTGGCGAGAGAGGGAGCCTATGCCTGTCTCTATCGGCAACAGGAGGTACAGTCATGACACAACAGTTTTTCCCAATTCTGCGCGTTCTCATTGCGGATGACCAGCCGTCCATTCGCTTAGCACTTCAAGAACAGCTCCAGTCTTTTTCAGACATTGAAATTGTCGGCATTGCCGAAAATGGTCAGCAAGTCATTGAGCAGGTAGAAGCCTGTCAGCCAGACGTGCTGCTGCTGGACTTAGAAATGCCCATTTTGGACGGCTTGGGCGCAGCGAAGGCAATTAAAGCGCAATTTCCGCATATTAAAATATTGGTTCTTACTGCCCAAGATGACCCCGCTACTTTACTGCCTGTGCTACGGGTGGGTGCCCACGGCTACTTACTCAAAGGCACACCCGCAGAAGATCTTGCTAATGCCATTCGATCTGTGCAGAAAGGACATTTTCAGATTGGCCCTGGCATTCTAGAGCCAACCCTGAAAGTCGGCATGGAAAAATCTATCTCTCCGGCGTTGGGTTCTGGCGATACCCTGGTGCTTGCGCCGCCAGACACTCACTTGGCAAACGCTACCGTTCGCACGAGTGAACTGGTTAAGGCCAACGTTAACGCCAAAGGTGGAGCGTTAGCAAAGGTAGGCCGCTCCAGTACATTAGTCTTTGAGAGTCCCATTTTACTTAAGCGATCGCCCCTTTGGTCACGGCTCATTATTTGGACCATTGTGCTCTGCGCGGGTGGGGCGGTGAGCGCAGCGGCCTTAGCCCACTACGAAGAGGCCGTTTTTGCCTCCGGTCAGCTAGAGCCGTTGGGCGCAGTCAAGGAAGTGCAGTCTCCGGTGACGGGGGTGGTTAAGACGCTTTATGTCAAAGACGGACAGACGGTAAAAAAAGGGGATTTACTGCTCCAGCTAGACCCTAAAGGGCAGCGCTCAGAAGCGGCTTCGCTTCAGCAGGTCAAACAGAAGCTTATGGATGAAACGGCGTTTTATCAGCAGCAGCTAGAATTACCGACCAATCAAGCCTATACGCTGCCTTCTTGGGGTGCGATCGCACCCCAAGAAATGCTCTCTCTCGCCAACAGTCGGCGAGCTTTGGTCGAAGAAACGCAGCTCTTTTATTCTCAATCTCAAGGCGGTACCTCTAGTAAAATGCTGACGGCGCAGCAGCAGTTGCGCTTGCAGGTAGGGCTTAAAGAAGAAGCATCTCGGGCAAGCGTCACTCAGTCAGCCGCCAGTCAACTTGAGCAGCAGCTCCAGCAGACCGCCATTGAACAGGCGAGTGCGCAGACCACCCTCGAAACGCAGCAGACGGTATTGAGCAACATTACGGCTTTAGCTGATGCTGGCGGCATTGCTAAGCTAGAGCAAATCAAGCAGGCAGAAGAAGTGCAAAGAGCAAATGCGGCGGTCAATCGGCTCAAAAAAGAACAGCAGCGCCTTCGCTTCGCAATTTCTCAGGCTCAAGATCAATATCAAAATACGGTGTCTCTTTCTCAGAGGGATATTTTAGATAAAATTGCGGTCAATGAAAAACGCCTTGCTGAAATTGACAGCCAGTTTGCAAAGGCGGTGGTCGAAAATCAAAAGCAAATCGTCGAGCTAGACAACCGGATTGCCCAGGCTCAGTTTACGATGCAGGATCAGTCCGTGCGATCGCCTGCTGATGGCGTAATTTTTGACATGAAAGCGAAGTCTGCGGGGTTTGTCACCAAGGCAAGTGAGCCTATTCTAAAATTAGTGCCCTCTGATTCGCTAGTGGCGAAGGTCTTTATCTCCAATAAAGATATTGGGTTTATCCATTCCGGCATGCAGGTGGATGTTCGAGTCGATTCTTTTCCTTTTAGCGAGTACGGCGACATTAAAGGAACGCTTGTTTCAGTAGGTTCAGATGCCTTGCCGCCAACCGAAGTTAGGCCGTTTTATAGCTTCCCAGCCAAGGTTGTTTTAGAGTCTCAAAGTCTTAAGACCCAGGGCAAGATTCTTTCGCTCCAGTCAGGCATGTCGATTAGCATCAATATTAAAACCCGTTCACGCAATGTAATGAGCCTGTTTACGGAGCAGTTTACTAATCAGGTGGAAGGGGTGAAGCATCTGCGCTAGTGTTGATCCAACGGATTAACCCTGATCTCATAAACAGTGTCTCAGCGATGCTTGCAAGCACCGTAAATTCAATGCTCAACTGTTCCTGCTGCCGTTTATGCCACTGAGGTTTGTACCCATTCATGCAGTTCATATTCAACGCAGCCATTCGTAATTAAGGGATCTTTTGCTACAATCTGTTCGGCTTCGGTACGAGAGTCTGCCTGAAAAATGAGCATCCCCCCTCTGGCATTGCGCCAATAGCCTGTGGTTGCCTGATGCCCTTTCTCGTTGAGTGTCTGCACAAAAGCCTGATGAGCTGGCACAAACTGATCAAATGTTGATTTATCAACAATGCCGCGCTCAATTTTGACAAACCAGGGCATAGTCTACGCCTCCTGAACAAAATGCTGAACCCATATCAAAATAGAGCAGGGAGAACGACGCAGCTTGAGTAATCGTAGCGTGGGTTGATGATAGGAAAACCGTCACCAACCTACACGACTTTATGCATGTTTAACCAATGGCACTAAATGCATCATGTAATCCCGTTTACCAATTGGGACACCAATCATGCGGAGGATATCGTAAGCCGTGACCATATGAAAGTAGAAATTTGGAATCAAAAAGTCGTTCACATACGCGCTACCCGATAGCTCTGCGTAGAGACTCTGACCTAAGTCAATTCGCCCAACCTCATTTAGTTTTGCGTCTTCTACATTAATGCCCAAAATGAGTTCTTTGGTGTTTGCGATATGCTCGTATGCCTGCGCCAGAGATGTAACTTCTGGATCTAGATTACTTGCAGGTTTGCCATCACACCACAGAGAAAAGTTGCGTGGTTGATTGCAGGTAAAAGCAATCTGTGTACCCAAGGGAAGCATATCAGCCGCAATACACTGCTTAAGAAACGACTCGTCACCCCTAAAATGAGTCTGAGCTGACTTTAAGAGATGCTCAAGCGCCGTCAAGCGGCTTTGGAATAGGGTTTGGATTGAACCAATATTCTGGCCTTGCATTTTGCGTTTCCTTAAGACTTATTTCACGAAGTAATCGTAGCTACCAATCTAGTTGTGGGGCATGGGCTTCCTACCATTACTTAGAATTAATACGATTTTGGTATTCTGATCGTATGGTGATCGCCCTTATAAATAATGTCAGCATCCCGATAGTGAGCAGGAAGAGGCCGAGAATGATAATTCCGCCAAACACCGCTACTGGATATACTACCGCTAGTCCCATATTTGGGGGTATATTAATCATCAACCCAATACCAACCCCAATTATTAGGTAGGAACTGACGAAGATAACGTGAATCACTGGGTTTGGCAGTAGATAATAACGTGCAGGACTAAACCGAAGGAGAAAATACGTCACTAGAAAAAGACAAGTGAAGCTGCCAAGCGAAATTGGTGTTCCACCCAACATGATGGTGAACGCGGCATAAAGAAGAATGGTGAGTGCAAATGCAACGTTTAGCATGATTGAATAAAGCCACTTAAGAAACTAGATTTTTGCTAAACGTCTAGATTTACCTTTTTGAAATTATTTTTTACCCGTTTGAAATAAATTTCAGTAGTTGCAGCGTGGGTTGACGATAGAAAACCCGCTGCCAATTCAGTTAGGACATAGGTTTCGTTCCTCAACCCAACCTACCCTACTTTTACGCTGAGGTTGTTATGTCTAATAGGCCAGATGCTGTCTAATGATTTGACGAATTGATGAGCAATCTTGAAAGGCTTGATTGGCAAGAAATTGATTAGCAGAAGCACCAGGATAGCGAAACTCAACGGCATAGGTCGTTAGTGCATCTAGCGTGGGGCGCATGGTGTTCCAGTTCGGCTCTAGGGTAATTAATAAATTTAAGAGTGCCGTTAGGTCATGGGTTTTACCGAAGGAGATCTCGGCTTCTTGTAGGCAAGCTTTGAGATATTTTTCGATACACTGCTGGCTATGAAAGCAGACAGCATCATGATTGGGCAACTCTTTCACCTCTAGCTCTCGTTGGGCGGTGGCAAAGTCTCCCTCAGCTTTACTCACCCATTCTTGTGTGATTGCCTTCATAAAGAACGTGCCCTTTTTCCATAATGTCACGGATAAAAAAATCGCCCATCTCTAAGCGCTGCTGAACCTGTTCGGAGGTACGAACGATTAGATCCAGCGGAAAAGAAGATCTGACTTGTTGACGAATGGCGATCGCCTTTTGGACTGGCATCTCTTCAAAAGGCAAAATCACCAATAAATCGACATCAGAGTCTTCCGTTGCTTGACCGTAGGCATAGGAACCAAACAGGATGATTCGCTCTGGCTGAAAT
>JANNDV010000093.1:0-19008 GCA_031387975.1 Acaryochloridaceae cyanobacterium OTE_75_metabat_521
GGGCGACCGTTTAGCTCTAGGTGCCCTAGCCCCAAAGGCTCTAAGCGCTGCTGTAGAACTTGAATAACGTCTGCCAGACTGTCTTCACGGGTCGTCCGCTTTTCAGAGACTAGCTGCTGCATGTGGCGATAGGCATCTGGCTCTAGGTACTTAAATGAGAGATCTTCAAGCTCCCACTTAAACCGCCAGATTCCAAGGCGATTGGCGAGGGGCGCAAACACGTCTCGGGTTTCTTGGGCAATGCGACGGCGCTTTTCGTCGGCAAGGTGTTCTAAGGTGCGCATGTTGTGCAGGCGATCGGCAAGCTTTACCACAATGACGCGGATATCCTTTGCCATCGCCATAAACATACGGCGAAAGTTCTCGGCCTGACGCTCGGTCTTGGTCGAAAAGTTAAAGGTCGAAAGTTTGGTGACGCCCTCCACCAGCTCTCTCACTTCTGTGCCAAAGGCCGCTTCTAAATCTTCCGAAGTAATGTCAGTATCTTCAACAACATCGTGTAAAAAGCCAGCGGCGATCATTGCGGCACTGCCGCCTAGGTCACGCAGTAACCCTGCCACTGCTACAGGGTGAGCGATGTAGGGTTCTCCAGAGGCACGAACTTGACCTTGATGGAGCTGATACCCGAAGTTAAAGGCTTTACAGATTAGCGCTCGATCTTTCTCTTCAGCAGTAGATTTTTCAGATGTGCTGGGCAGCAGACAGCGCTGAAGCCAGTCTGGAAGTTCAACGTCTGAAGGAGCGGAATGGGCAGCAGCCGTCACATTCATGGCAGAGCGCAGGGTTTAAGAGGTTGGATGATCTAGAAGAGCAGTTTTGTTGAGAAAATGAGCTTGGCGCGAAGATAAAAACTTAAGCGGGCGAAGTGTACCAAAATGCTTCGCTTTTTTTATTCTATTAAAACATGGTTAAGCAATGCTGCCCGTCGCTCTATCTTCATTAAGTATGCCCAATTCTTCCCTTTTAGGCTGGCAGACCTTTGAGAACCATCTCGAAGTGCTACAGTCTCTTTGCCAAGACAATGCTGAAGAATCTCCATCCTCTGGTCAATGCTTATTGTTGCTGGAGGATTTGCGTCAACAGCTTCAGATTCAAATGGGCGATCGCCCAGAAACCCTAAGCCTTACCGGATCGGGTCAGCGTCACGTCACAGAGCTGCACCGTCTCCTGCGTTTATCGCTAACGGACGCAGCGCTTTATCAGTCCGCACGGTGTGTTGCGACTCGGCAACAGCGCTTGAAACAACTGTGCGATCGCCTGACTCATTTGCGTCAGCACACGCAGGCCGTCATTCTCAACATTTCCGAAAAATAGGGAATGTTCCAGTGTGAAGGGTCACTCAATTTCGGCATCCACTAAAGCCAAAGAATCCCTCAATGTTCGTCTTTTTCTGTGTGCCATTGGGCATGACTGCACTGCAAACCTTTGCATTTTTGCGCTCTAGCTCACTGTAGGCAATCATTGCATCTTTTAAGTTGGCATAATAGAGGCGACGTTTAGGGCGGCAGGTTGTGAAGCTTCAGGTTGGCTTCTTTTTAATGCTTACGGGATGCTCCTTAGCATTGGGACTCTGGATGCGCGATCGCCATACCACCAAGCCGCCCCGCGCCCAGCTTTCCATGACGAGCAATGTCGTGGAAAGCCTTCCTGTGGAAGATTATGGCGGGCATCTGTATTTTCAGGGTAAAGTCAACGGTGTTTCTACAAAAGACCTAATTTTAGATAGTGGTGCCGCTGATATTTTTATCAGTGAATCCCAGGCAAAAATTTTGGGGCTTCAATTGCAAGGCAGAGTCAATATCCCTGGCAAATCTAAAACCATTCCAACGACCTATGTCCCTAACGTCTCCTTTCAGTGGGGTCCGTTAATGCTAAAAGATCAAACCTCCGTTGTCATTTCCCAGGCTGAGGTCAAGGGGTTAGAACAATATTTCGGACGGGCAGTCAGCGGAATCATCGGCTATGAGCTATTTGAGCAGACTGTTGTTGAGCTAGACTACCAGCTTCAAACCCTCCGGCTTCACCGCCCCCAAACCTATCAATATCAGGGCAATGGACAGCGTATTCCTTTGATGATTGAGGGCAATCGCCCCTACATTAACGCCACCATTACGCCCTACGGCTACCCAGCCCTGCCCAGCAAGCTCATGGTTGACCTTGGCAGTAATACGGCGCTTTCATTGACGGCAGCCTGTGGTTTAGATCAGCGGCTCATTGGGGCAGTCCCCCGCACCCTGCGGCGGAACCTTGCCACCCTTCAGGGTGTGGACGAAGTTGTGTTAGGACGGGTACAAAGCTTGAATATTGGGTCAATTTTGCTTCAGCAGCCCATCGCAATTTTGGGTAGAGCAAGCGGAGGAGACTGCGATCGCCTCTTCGGCAAAATTGGCTATCAAATTTTGCGGCAGTTTAAGGTGATTTTAGACTATCCTCATCGTCAGCTTATTCTAGAACCGCGTCTCCCGATCCCCTACGACTATGACCTAAGTGGGTTATGGCTAGAGGCGACTGGCGCACAACTCACCCAGTACCGCGTGGGTGCAGTCACAAAAAACACACCTGCCGCAACAGCAGGTGTGAGAATCGGCGATCGGGCTGTAGAGATTAATGGCATCCCTACATCAGCACAAACCTTAGTCAAAATTCGACGGCAGTTAAGTCAAGCTGGACAGACCGTAACGCTACGCCTTGAGCGCCAGAAGAAGCAGTTTTCAGTGCGTCTAAAGCTCCAGCCGCTGCTCTAAGCCGATAGCTGTAGCGGTGATCGAGCCGAAATGGGTTCTGCTAAAATATGGGCAGGGCGATCCATTAGCGACCCGACTAAGAGGCGACGATACAAATCGCTGAGCTGCGCTGCAACGCCCGTCCAGCTAAAGTTTTCCTTTACCCAAGTGGTGGCCTGCATTCTAACCTGAGCCGACCAGTGAGACTGGGTTAAAACCTGCTCCATCGCTGCGGCAAATTCCTCTATATTTTGGGGCGTTACCAGTAACCCTGTTTCTTCAGGAACCACTGTAAACTTTAGACCGCCTACGTTTGAGGCAATCACAGGCGTACCGCAGGCCATTGCCTCAATGGCAACCAGACCAAATGGCTCATAGTGACTGGGGATAACGCAAACATCCGCAGCGGTGTAGTACAGCGGCAGACGGTCATGCCCCACCTGACCCGCAAACGTTGTGTTATCCGCAATACCCAGTTCTGCAACCAGCGCCCCAATGCGCGATCGCTCATCGGCATCGGCTTGCCCAGGCTGACAGCCCCCCACAATCACAAGCCGGAGCTGTGCCTTAAGGTCGTTTTCCGTGCGTTGATACAGTTGGGCAAAAGCCCTGACTAATGTTTCAATGCCCTTACGGGGGTCAAATCGCCCCACGTACACCACTACTTTTTCCGCTGCGCCAAACCCTAGCGCTGATCGCGCGTCTGCTTGAGGCATAAGGCGAAAGTTTTCTACATCGGTTCCGCAAGGGATAACCTCTACATAGCCATCCCGTGAAACCAGCGATCGCAGATGCTCTTGCTCTTGAGGGCTGGTTGCCACCACGCAAGTCGCCTGCTCTAAAATCTGTTGTTCTGTGGCAAGACGAGTCTGAGCAATGGGAGGCTGTGCTAGGGTTTGGTACTTCACTGCGCCCAAAGAATGATAGGTATGCACAAGCTGGATGTTGCTTACCTGCTTAAGCTGAAGCCCCACCCAACCCGACATCCAGTAGTTGGTATGCACCAGAGGATAGTTACCGCCGTCTTTCGCCTGAAACTTAAGCAGCGCAGCGACAAACTCCGGCATGTACTGAAACAGCTCGTCGCGCGGCACAAAGTGTTCTGGCCCAGCACTTAGGCGAATGGTGCGGCAGTGAGGGCTATGCTGCACAATCACGGCATCGTCTGCGCGCGTTTTGCGCGTAAACATATCTACCTGCCACCCTAATCGCGCGAGGGCTTCGCCAACCTTGCGAACGTAGACATTTTGCCCACCCGCCTCTTCTCGACCAATATCGGCAGCAGGATCGCCATGCTCAGAGATTAGGGCGATCGACTGACGGGATGGAATCGAGCGGCGCGAAACCGCAAAAGAAGAAGATTTTGTTTTTGGATTCTCAGGTCTTGAGCTGTGGCCTATTAATGTTGTTTGCATAACATTCAGTTCCGTTGCTTCATTGCTTAATCACTAGAATTTGGCTTGTGCCTGAGCCTTCTCGGCTCAATTGGTCTCTCGCATCAATCCTAGCCCCCTCATCCCAACCCTTCTCCCACTAGGGGAGAAGGGCTAATTCTGTCTCCCCTCGCCCTTTATGGGCGAGGGGCTGGGGGAGAGGGCAATATTGCAAGAGGCTCATTAATGACTGGTCAACAGAACAGGAGTGCGGCTATGACCATTTTTGGAAGCAACACCAGAAGCCAACTGGCGGTATACGGCCTCGTAGCCATCGGTCATTTGCGTCACGCTAAAACGAGCCGTAACGTGGTCTCGACAGGCCACTCGGTCAATTTTGCCAATGTCTCTCACGGCCTGGACGCATTCTTCAACGGTGTCGCACAAATAGCCTGTTTTGCCGTGGGCGATTACCTCTGGCGTAGAGCCGAGGCGCATAGCAACCACGGGCGTACCCGCTGCCATAGATTCAATCATCACCAAGCCGAAGGGTTCGCGCCAGGTAATGGGGAACAGGGTGGCGATCGCCCGTCCCATCAGCTCGTTTTTCTGAACGTGTTTTGCTTCACCCAAAAACTGAATCTGGCGACCATCGATATACGGCTTGACCTCACGCTCAAAGAATTCCACGTCTACGGGGTCAACTTTCCCTGCCATTTTGAGGGGCAGTCCGGTTTTTTGAGCAATGGCGATCGCATGATGCGGCCCTTTTTCTGGCGACATTCTGCCCAGAAATGCGAGATAGGGCGGCTCCTCAGCCGTAGGGAAAAACCGATGGCGATTCACATCAATGGCGTTATAGACCGTCGCCACACGGTTTAGATCAAGTTGCGCATCAACCTGGGCATTAGAAATACTCACGTAGGGCTGCTCTTTAGCATGGTGATAGAGCTTTGCGCTATCCGCCGTAAAAATACCGTGCAGGGTATGCACGGTCGGAATTTTAATCAATTTTGCGTAGGGCAGCGCAGCAAACCCCATATGAGAGTGAATCACGTCAAACTCCGCAGCACGCTGATAGACATGACTGAGCTGAAGGGCTTCGTAAACGCTATATTCTTTAACCGCCGCATCCAGTCGCAAAGCCCTGGGGTGAATGGAAGACAGCTTTGCCGCAGTCGTAGAATCTCCAGACGCAAACAGCGTCACATCATGCCCCCGATTCACCAGTTCATCTGTCAGTAAACCCACAACCAATTCGATTCCGCCGTAGGCAGGAGGGGGAACACTTTCCCATAGTGGCGCAACTTGAGCAATTCTCATTATCTTTCTCCTTGAGCTAGGCGCTAGCAAAGAAAAAAGTTCTTATTTCTCTAGCGTTGCTCGATAAAGTTTTCTTAAGATTCAGTAAAAATAACGTCAGTGATTAAGACATTATAGCTTGCCTTGCTTTATAAAGTGAAGTACGGATTTCCGAATTATTCACTTGAGTGTTGTTCTAAATGGTTTAGATTTTATCTTGATTCATATTAGTTGATTTTTATTTCACACTCCGTGACTAAGCCTGAAAGTCCACTCAGTAAAAGATCGTGTGTGGCCTACGGCGTTTCAGAACGATATAACTTTCGACATGAATAGAGCATAATCTGATCAAAGGATAATAAGAAAATGCATTAGACAGATTCATCAATAGACCAAAAGGAACACATAAATCCTTTGAAAATAGATTTTAAGCCTAATTTTCTTGTGTCAATAAGCTTTTGTTGATGAGGCAACATAGATGGGGAAAAGCAGCAGTGCACCATTACACTTTAGATTTTACAAGGTGCGTGAAGAATATCTGTCGCCTCTACACAATAGATACAGCAGGCGTTATAGTCTTTTCAGATCCATCACAAATTTGAACAACCGACTGAACAGCGACCCTATGGGGAACTTGATTCATGAGCGGTAGCGTCAACTTTATCTATATCTGTGTAGCCATCCGAGGAATTATGAACGATACAAGACTTGGCTTTGTGGGCATATTGGGCGCAAGCATGGCAACAACCATAGCAACGACAATGGCAGTAGGCTTTACGCTTTCGCATCCGCTTTATGCCCAAACCACTCGTGTGTTAGTGAAACCAACGCCTCGTGTATTGGTAAAACCTACCCCTCGTGTGTTGACAAAGCCCAGTCCCGAACCAGCCGCCGCAACCCAAAAGCCCCTTTCAGCGTCACCAGGGCGTGGTTTAGAAGCCAAGTTTGATGGGCTAAGAGATTCCCAAGGGCAAGTTTGCCTAAGCCTGTTCTCTGGCGCAAAGGATTTCCCGAAGGATACTAGCCCTGATTTACTTCTCAAACGCTGTGCGCCCATCACAAATAAAACGGCTTCTATTGTGTTCAGCGATCTTAAGCCTGGAGACTATGCCATTGCGGCATTTCATGATGCAAACAGCGATTCAAAGCTGAATAAAGGAGCCTTCGGCATTCCAGAAGAAGGGTTTGGGTTCTCTAACAATCCTGAAATTGGCTTTAGCGCCCCTAGCTTTACCGAGACTAAGTTTAAGGTTTCAGGCACACCCTCGACGGTTCAAATCAAGTTCCGCTACATGAAGTAAGTCTTAGGACGCAATGGTGACGGTGGGCAAATCTGAGTGCGGCTATAGTGAAGGGGTGAGGTAGTGCGTTGAATCTGCTTGGATAGTTAATCTATACATGTTTGCGTCAGAGGATCACTATGTTCGAACTCGTGCAAGCTGTACTCCGAAGTGACGAAAAGTCTGTCTTTCGTGAGCTTATTGCTAAATTTCGCAGTACCGACCGACAGTATCTCTTACGCAATGAGATTTTGCAGGCGTTTGAGCAAACGTGCCAAGACTTGCACAAGCCGCCCTACTTTTTCCATAGCTCTCGCCTGGGGGAGTTGATTCACCTCACCCATGAAATTCTCTTAGAGAACGAAAGCCTCTGGATTATTTTGCGCCCCCGCATTGCGCGGCAGGTCATTTTACGGTTGTCTTCTGATCTTAGTAGCGTAGACTCAATGCCCACAGAGGCGCTGCTAGATTTGCGCGATCGCCTGGTGAACCGCTATGAGCAGGGCATTGTTGAAATTGACGTACAGCCCTTCTATGACCTGGATTTAACCATTCAAGATCCACGCAGCATTGGGGAAGGGCTGGCCTGTCTGCACCGATATCTTGCAAAAGAGTTAGGTCAAGACCCTCAACAGTGGATTCAATCCATCTTTGAGGTGATGCGGGGGCTTCACCATGAAGGGATGTCTCTGCTCATTAATGACCGCATTAGCAGCGGAGAAAATTTACAGCAGCAGGTAGGGGAGGCGATCGCCCTATTGCACCATGCTGCCCCCAACACCCCTTACGAAGACATTCATCTTGATCTTCAGACTGTAGGGTTTGAGCCAGGGTGGGGCGGAACAGCCGCTCAAGCACTAGCCGCCCTAGAACTATTGGCTCGACTGTTACAAAGCCCAGATGTGGGCGTTCTAGAGGCTTGGATTGCCAGAATCCCCACCAGCTTCAAGATTGTTCTCATCTCCATTCATGGGTGGGTGGGTCAAGACGGCGTACTGGGTCGCCCAGAGACGGCTGGACAGGTGGCCTATGTGCTTGACCAAGCAAGGCACTTAGATTTAAAACTCACCCGAGAAATTAAGGATGCAGGGCTAGATCGGTTTGGGATTCAGCCCAAAATCGTGATTTTGACACGGCTGATCCCACACTGCGAAGGCACCCAGTGCAGTTTGCCCCAAGAGCAGGTTCAGGGCGCAGAACACACCTGGATTTTACGGGTGCCGTTTAGAGACAGCGCAGACTCTGTACTCCAAGAATGGATTTCTAAGTTTGACATTTGGCCTTACCTAGAACGGTTTGCCCACGAAGCAGAAAAAAGCCTGCTGGCTCATTTTCAGGGTAAGCCAGATCTCATGATTGGCAACTATACCGACGGAAACCTTGTGGCGTTTTTGCTAGCGCGTCGGCTCAAAGTGCCCCACTGCATGATTGCCCATGCCCTCGAAAAACCCAAATATCTCTTTAGCGATCTCTACTGGCAAGACCTAGAAGATCGCTACCATTTTTCACTGCTCTACACCGCCGATATTATTGGCATGAACGCTGCTGACTTTATCGTCACTTCGTCTTACCAAGAAATTATGGGTACCCCCGATACCACGGGGCAGTTTGAGTCTTACCAGAGTTTTAGTATGCCGCAGCTCTTTCATGTCGTAAACGGCATTGAGCTACGTAGCCCCAAATTTAACGTGGTTCCCCCTGGTATCAACGAGCGCGCGTTTTTCCCGTTCCATCTCACCCAAGAGCGCGTGATTGGAGAGGGCGATCGCCTCTCTCACCTCCTCTTTACCCAAGCAGATGACCAAATCTTGGGCTACTTCAAAGACCCAAGCAAACGTCCGATTCTTAACTTTGCCCCCATAGACACCACCAAAAATCTCACAGGGCTAGTCGAATGCTTTGGCCGGAGCCGTGAACTGCAAAGCCGCTGCAATCTGGTTGTGCTAACGGGCAAACTGCACCCCAGCGAAGCCATTAATGCAGAAGAACAGTCTGAAATTGAAACCCTCCACAGCCTGATTAAGGAGTATGCGTTAGAAGGCCATATCCGCTGGATCGGGCGACCCATTTCCAGTATGGATTTAGGCGAAGCTATGCGAGTGTTGGCAGATCATGGCGGCATTTTTGTCCACTCTGCGCGCTTTGAACCCTTTGGCCTCACCGTTCTCGAAGCCATGACCTCAGGGTTGCCCACCTTTGCCAGTCAGTTTGGCGGGCCTGCCGAAATTATTGAAGATAACGTTAGCGGCTTTCTAATTAACCCCACTAACCTCGAAGAAACCGCCCATCGTATTCTTGAGTTTTTAGAACGCTGTGATGACCAGCCCGACTATTGGGCAAATATATCAGAACGAGCCACACACCGCGTCCAAGATCGCTATAACTGGGAAACGCACACCACAAAGCTGCTGGCACTTGCTAACCTATATTGGTTCTGGAATCAGCTCAAGCCTCATAACCGCGAACCCCTCTTTCGCTATTTAGAGCTGATGTATCACTTCATCTATAAAGATCGCGCCGCTAAACTGCTAGCGCACGCTCAGCAGCATTCCGAGTCATAATTTGTCTTTGATTCTTTTGCCGCTACCGCTGCGAATGCAACCATCTACCCAAATATCGCTTTATGGGATGAGGAGATACCCCCTTCAATGCAAACAATCGCCCCTTTAATCCAAGAACTTGATTCGCCAAACCTGACCTACACGGATTGGACGGTGATTGAGACGCAGTTTAATCCTGCCCTCCTGCATTCGCGAGAAACCGTCTTTACCATCGGCAATGGCTACCTAGGGACACGGGGCAGTTTTGAAGAAGGATACCCCCAAGATCTCAGCGCAACCCTGATTCATGGTGTATTTGATGATGTCCCCATTGTCTATACCGAGCTAGCCAACTGCCCAGACTGGCTGCCCCTTACCCTCAGCATTAACGGCGAAGCCTTTCGACTAGATCAGGGTACCGTACTCAAGTATCAGCGGCAGCTTGACCTCCAGCAGGGTATTTTAAGCCGAGCCGTGCGGTGGTGTAGTCCCCACGGGCGCACAGTTGATCTGCGATTTGAGCGCTGGGCCAGCATGGACGATCCCCATGTTTTGGCGGTGCGATGCGAAATTGTGCCCGTAGACTTTGATGGGTTTGTGGAGGTACAGACCAGCCTCAATGGATATCCTGAAAATCAAGGGTTTAATCACTGGGAGCTGGTTCAGCAGGGCAAACAAGATCACGCGGTCTGGCTTGCTGCCCGCACTCGCAGCTCTCGGATTCAGTTGGGTATGACGGCTCAGCTCAATATTGTGGGCGCAGACGCTACGCCCCAAGGAACAAGCGTTCCTGGCTATCCCACGCTTTCTGCGACGTTTTTAGTCAATGCAGGCCAAACCTATGCCGTTGAAAAACTGGTAACGGTCTATACCTCCCGCGATGTTGCAGATCCGCAATTGGCGGCGCTCAATAAGTTAGCCGAGCTGCCAGACTACAAAACCCTTCGCGCGGCTCATCGCGCGGCCTGGGCGCACCGCTGGACGTTTTGCGATGTGGATATCGAAGGGGATTTACGGGCGCAGCTTGCCATTCGGTACAACCTATTTCAGCTTTTAATCTGCGGCTCTACCTCAGACGATCGCGTGAGTATTCCGGCAAAAACCCTGTCGGGATTTGGCTATAGAGGCCATGTCTTTTGGGACACTGAGATTTTTATTCTGCCGTTTTTCACCTTTACCCAGCCCGATATTGCGCGACGGCTGCTCAGCTATCGCTATCACACTTTAGATGGGGCACGGCGAAAGGCGCTGCACTACGGCTATAAAGGCGCAATGTATGCCTGGGAAAGTGCCGATACAGGGGATGAAGTTACCCCACGCTGGGCGCTCCCCAACCAGCCCTACGCCGAAGATGTGCGGATCTGGTGCCGTGACCAAGAAATTCACATTAGTGCGGATGTGCCCTACGCCATCTGGCAGTATTGGCAGGCCACGGGCGACGATGCCTGGATGCGCGACTATGGCGCTGAAATTGTGCTGGATACCGCCATCTTTTGGAGCAGCCGCGTCGATCTCAATATTAAATCTGAGCGCTACGAAATTCGGGAGGTGATTGGTGCTGACGAGTACCACGAACATGTCAGCAATAATGCCTTCACCAATCGCATGGCGCAATGGCATCTCGAAAAGGCGCTGTATATTTTTGAATGGCTCCAGACCCACTATCCAGAGCAGGCTGCGGCGCTCCATGCCAAGCTGAACTTGTCGCAAGAACGGCGATCGCGCTGGCAAGATATTGTGCAGTGCATCTGGATTCCCTATGATGCAACCACCGGATTGATCGAAGAATTTGAGGGGTTCTTTAAGCTCAAAGACGTTAACTTGGCAGACTACGAGCCACGCACGCAGTCTATGCAGGCGCTGTTGGGCATTGAAGGCGCAAACCAGCGTCAGGTGCTAAAGCAGCCCGATGTGTTGATGTTGCTGTACCTGATGCGCTTTACTCAGGCATTTCCTTACAGTAAGGAGTGGCTGCAAACCAACTGGGACTACTACGCGCCGCGCACAGATATTACCTATGGGTCTTCTCTAGGGCCTGCCATCCACGCCATTTTAGCCTCAGATTTACACAAGGTGGCTGAAGCCTATGAGCGCTTTATGCAGGCAGCAATGGTTGACCTTGAGGACGTTCGCGACAACGCAGCGGATGGCATTCATGGTGCATCGGCGGGGGGATTGTGGCAGGCGGTTGTGTTTGGCTTTGGCGGCATTCAGCTGACCGAGAATGGCCCTACTGCAACGCCCCACCTACCGCCAGGATGGACTCGCTTACGCTTTCGGATGCATTGGCGCGGGGAATGGTACGATTTTGACCTCAAGCCACCTGAAGCAGATCAGCAAGCTGCACTCGACCTTCGCGGTGTCATTTTTGACTTGGATGGTGTGCTGACAGACACTGCCGAATATCACTACCGCTCTTGGCAAAAGTTAGCCGATGAAGAGGGGCTATTTTTTAGTCGTCATGCCAACGAGGCCCTGCGCGGCGTGGGACGACGGGATTCTTTGCTGCGGATTTTGGGCGATCGCACCATCCCCGAAGAAAAACTCGAAGAAATGATGGAGCGCAAAAACCGCTACTACATCAGCTTTATCCAGGATATTTCCCCCAAAGATCTACTCCCAGGGGCGTTGGCGTTGCTGCAAGATCTGCGGAAGCACAATATCCGCATTGCGTTAGGTTCTGCCAGCAAAAATGCTCAGGGCGTGATTGAGCGATTGGGCATTGCTGAGTACATGGATGTGGTTGCCGATGGGTTTAGCGTCGAGAACTCTAAGCCTGCGCCTGATCTATTTTTATTTGCGGCGGCGCAGTTGGGGCTAGAGCCAGAGCACTGCGTTGTAATTGAAGATGCAGCCTCTGGCATTGATGCCGCTTTATCCGCAAAAATGTGGGCGGTAGGGCTAGGGCCAACGGAGCGGGTGGGCAAGGCACATTTGGTCTTGTCTGGCTTAGCGGGGCTGGGCTGGAATGACCTCATGGTTAAGCTCAGCGAGGTTGGGCAACAAAGCGCCATGGTGCGGTAAACATGGGTGCGCAAGCCATGCAGAACGCAATGGGCGAAATGACTCAAAACTGGCTCCTGGCTCATCCCATTTTAGGCTGGGGGGTTGCTCATCCCCTGTGGGCGCTGGGCATGGTTATCGCGTTGGCGTTTATGTCAGGGGGACTGCTGAGGGCGATCGCCCAGCTCACTGAGCAATTATGGATTGATCTGCTCCAGCTCCCCATGCGAGCCATTCGGTGGGGACTAGACCGATTATTGCCTTGGGGAAAGCCGCAACCCAGCGTCCAAGATTCAGTACCCGTTGGCTTCTATAAACCAACGCTTAAGCAAGATCAGACTGGATTGCAAAGTGCTAGTCATCAGCAGCTTTGTGAAATCATGGTGCGCTTGGAGCAAATACAGCAAGAGCAAGCCCTGCTATTGCAAGATATTAAAGCGCTACTGCTCCAAGATCAAACGTTAGCGGTTCATAAGAAACAGATTTTTCTAAATGGATCATCTCCCAAAAAATAGCCTGATCACTGAATAAAAAAGGATGCTGTATTAAACAGCATCCTTTGGGTTGAAATTAACTGACTGGCATCGAGACGAAATAACCCATCATCCAAAACTCAGCCGCACGATCTTTCAGTGCTTTAAGTGACGTTGAGGGTGTCTTCTGATTGATGAAGGGTTTGGTTACAAATTCAAAACCTAGTACTTAAAAACCTAGTACTTATAGGTTTCGGCTTTGTATGGCCCTTCAACAGGGACATTAATGTATTCCGCCTGGGTTGAGGATAATTGGGTAATAACACCTCCAAATCCTTCAACCATATAGCGTGCCACTTCTTCATCAAGCTTCTTAGAAAGCACCTCAACCGTGATGAATTCTGCTTTACGCGCTTCGGGCAGGTCAGCAAATTTTCGCTCAAATAAGAACATTTGAGCCAGAACTTGGTTTGCAAAAGATCCGTCCATAATTCGTGATGGGTGGCCTGTTGCATTACCAAGGTTAACCAAGCGTCCTTCCGACAACAAAATCAAGAAGTCGTGCTTATCATTGCTTCGATAAACTTGATGAACCTGTGGCTTCACTTCATCCCAGCGCCATTCGCGACGCATAAAAGCCGTGTCGATTTCATTGTCAAAGTGACCAATATTGCAGACAACCGCGCCAGCTTTGATCGCCTTCAGCATGTTGGCATCACAAACATTTTTATTGCCTGTAGTAGTCACCAAGAGATCGGTCTTTGCCAACAAGTCTTTGTCGATGGAGGCTGGGGTGCCATCGTTAATACCGTTGATGTAGGGCGACACCAGCTCAAAGCCATCCATGCAGGCCTGCATGGCGCAAATGGGGTCAATTTCTGACACTTTAACAATCATGCCTTCTTGACGCAGAGAAGCAGCAGACCCTTTGCCCACATCACCATAGCCAATCACAAGGGCTTTTTTACCTGCCATCAGGTGATCAGTACCGCGCTTAACTGCATCGTTGAGACTGTGGCGGCAGCCATACTTATTGTCGTTTTTGGCTTTGGTAACAGCATCGTTGACATTGACAGCGGGAATTTTAAGCTCGCCTTTTTCTAGCATCTCGAGAAGACGGTGAACCCCAGTCGTGGTTTCTTCGGTCACGCCGTGAATAGCGGACAACATTTGAGGATAGGTTTCGTGGATATATCCGGTCAGGTCGCCACCATCATCCAAGATCATGTTGGCATCCCACAGCTTCCCTTCTGGGGTGCGGCAGGTTTGCTCAATACACCACATGTATTCTTCTTCGGTTTCTCCCTTCCAGGCATAGACGGGGGTGCCTGCTGCTGCAATGGCTGCGGCGGCATGATCTTGGGTAGAGAAAATATTACAAGAAGACCAGCGCACGTCTGCCCCGAGTTCTTGAAGGGTTTCAATGAGTACGGCGGTCTGAATGGTCATGTGGATGCAGCCAATGATTTTGGCACCCAGCAGCGGCTTCTCGGTGCTATATTTCGCCCGAATTTTCATCAGCGCAGGCATTTCACTTTCGGCGATCGCAATCTCTTTGCGACCCCAATCTGCCAAGCTAATATCTGCAACTTTGTAGTCTTTGGTTAAAACTTGGGTCGTCATAGATTCCTTTAGTTAATTTGAGTATGGAGTTTAAGGTTAATAAATACCCTTTATAACACCATGTTTAAAGATGGGCAGTGTTTCAAAGGTTGCGATAGGCGCTGATGGGCGGGTAAATCACAGAACTCTTCGGTTTTAGCCCCACCAAAACGCTAAAATTACGGATATCAATTCCCCGATGGGAGAGCATTTCCGCCACGATGACATCCTCTCCACCCACCCCTAAGGTACTTCCCCCAGGGCCAATTCAGCCCCAAACCTTAAGCGATCGCCTCACTAGCCTCCTGAATCGTCTGCAAATTTCCTCCGAGTCGCTGATTCTGTTCGCGGCTTTTTTGATTGGGGGGACGACCGGGTTGGCGATCGCCTTCTTCCGCTATCTCACCCGCAGCATCGAATACCTCAGTTTTGAATCCTTGATGGGGGTTATTTCCCCCCTTGGCCCTTGGACTTTGGCACTCATTCCAGCCGTAGGCGGTCTGCTGGTGGGTTTACTGCGCTGGTGGCTACCAGAGTTCTTTGGTCAGGGCTGGAGTTCTTTGCTCAGCGACAGCCGTGATCAGCCCATTTCGCCACTGCGTCCGGTGCTAAAGCTACTGGGTGCGGCACTCTCCTTGGGGACAGGGGCTTCTCTAGGGCCAGAGGGACCTAGCGTAGAAATTGGCGCGAACGTTGGGGTTTTGCTCGGTCAAAGCTTCCAGGTTGCCAAAGAACGCTACAGGCTTTTGCTCGGCGCAGGGGCAGCGGCAGGGTTAGCGGCAGGGTTTAATGCCCCCATTGCAGGCGTATTTTTTGCCCTTGAAGTGGTTTTAGGGCAGGCATTTACCACCCAGGGCGCGAGTCTTATTCTGCTCTCCGCCGTGGTTTCATCTCTGATCGCGCGGGCAGTCTTTGGTGTCCAGGCAGAATTTGATCTGCCTACCTATCAGGTGCTGAGCAACTGGGAGTGGCTATGTTATCTGGGGTTGGGGATACTCGCAAGCGGTGTCTCTTTGGCCTACACCCAGGCAATTCGCCTCTTTCAGCAGCTTTTTCAGGGTGAAATTCCCGCAGCCGCTTGGGTGGGACGAATCCCTCCCCTGCTCAAACCTGCGGTTGGGGGCGCAATTGTGGGGCTAATTGCATTAGGGGTGCCGCAAATTCTAGGGGTTGGCTACAGCACCCTAGAGGTCATTCTCAAAGGGGGTGCCTTTCCCCTTAGCGTGCTGCTGATTATGCTGCCCGTGAAGCTGCTGGCAACGGCACTCAGCTTAGGGAGTGGGTTGGTCGGCGGCATTTTTGCCCCCGCCATGTTTTTAGGGGCTTGTCTGGGCGCAATTTATGGACAGATACTCAATACGTTTTTGCCCCCCGCCATTGCCGACGTTATTGCTTCCCCTGCTGCTTATGCCATGGTGGGGATGGCGGCGGTGTTGGGCAGCAGCGCCCGTGCGCCGCTGACGGCAATTTTGCTGCTGTTTGAGCTAACGCGCAACTACGTGATTATTTTGCCGCTGATGGCGGCAGTCGGCGTAAGCGTCTGGATTGTAGAGCGCATGAATGCAATGCCAGCCGTCCAGGCTCTGGCACTCCCGCAAATGGGGGTCAACGTGCGCCAAACCGATGACCGAGACTGGCTTGGGCACATGACGGTGGCAGAAGTCATGGGAACGGGCTACACCGCGCTGGTCGAAACCATGACGGTTATAGATGCAGGGTGGGCGATGGTGAAGGCCAAACGCTCGACCATTTTGGTTTGGGACGCGGCGCAACAGCTCACGGGAATTGTCACTTTGGCAGATATCCGGCGACATTTGCCCCCAGCCAGCTCGTTGGCAGACCGCAATTTAGTGCCGCCTCAAGCTCTCAAAGATATTTGCACCAAGGAAATTCTCTATGCTTACCCCAACGAATTGGTCAAGCACGCCACCGAGCGAATGGTGACGCGGGGCTTACAGCTGCTGCCCGTTGTAAACGCAGCTAACCCACGGCAGGTGTTAGGGGTTTTAGAGCAGCACCAAGTCAATCTCGCCGCAGATTTTGCCAGTACCCAAGCGGCGCTCAATACTTATATCCAGGCTGGGATGGCTGCGGAACAGGCAATGTGCTTATCCCCCGTCAATTTTTAATCGGATGCGATCGAGCCTCAGCCAACGGGGCGTCCACCAGTTCCAGCGTCCCATCAGTCGCATGGTGGCAGGGACAAGGAGCGTGCGAATCAGCGCGGCATCAATCAAAACGCCCAACGCAATGCCCGATCCCAGCGCTTTTACGCTCACTAGACTGGTTAAGATAAACGCTCCCGTCACTATTATCAGTAAGAGTGCAGCACTGGTGATTACTCTGCCTGTGTGTTCAACCCCTTCTATTACGCTGAGATAGTTATCCTGAGAGCGATCATAGGCTTCCTTAATCCGGCAGAGCAAAAACACTTCATAGTCCATGCTCAGCCCAAACAGCACGCAAAACATTGTGACCGCAATGAGCGTGTCGAGATAGCCCAGTGGGGTAAAGTTTAGCCATTTGTGCAGGTGCCCTTCCTGAAATACAAATACCAGCGAACCAAAAGAAGCGCCCATCGAGAGTAAATTCATCACGATTGCTTTGATGGGCAGCACCACCGAATTCAGGAGTAAGCACAGCACCGCAAAGGTGACGGTAAGCATCGCAGCCAATACAAAGGGGAAGCGTTGGGTGACGACCTCAATGGTTTCTAGTTGACGGGCAATCGCCCCCCTCCCACTTGCAAGCGCAGTCTCGCTGGCGACAGACCTTTCAGCTTCTCCACTAGGGCTTGGGAGTCGGCGTTATTGCTGCCTGTCCAGCTTTTGAGGATGATGAGTGTAGTGGAGGGACTGCTTAACTGTTTGAGCGCAGTCGCAAGAGGCGGCGGAAGTTGATCGGGTCGCTGATAGAGCTTTTGATAGACGGCTAGATTCAATTTTGGGTCAAGGTTAAACAGGCTGTAAACATCGGCTACTCGCGAATCACGCTTTAACTCGTTGACCAGTTGAAAAAGCGTTGCGATATGGGCACTGGAAAGAATCGGTTCTTGAGGTGTGGCTGAACTTACCGCCAGCAAAATCGGGACGGTTTCCCCTATGCCAAAGGACTGCTGCAATCCCTCAACACCCTGCCGTGAGGGATGCTCTGGGGCAAAATGCTGTAGTCCCCCAGGCCAAAGCGGGCGTGCTGAAAGGGGGAACTCAAGGTCAAAATCAGTACCGTCACAAACGCTACCGCTGCGATGCTGTGACGCATGGTATTGCGGGCGATCTCCCCCCACAGACCCGCCCGCCAGGAGGATGGTGGGACAATCCGCCAACGATTGATGCCCGTACCAGCCCCAACAGTGCCGGAACCAGGGTTAATGCAGCGGCAACCGAAATGCAAACCACGATCGCTCCGGCAATGCTGAGGGAGCGCAATAGCAACACTGGAAACCAGAGCAGACTCAAGAGTCCAATCCCCACCGTCAGCCCCGAGAAGAAGACAGCCCGTCCAGCCGCATCGACGGTGCGAATAACGCTCTGCTCCAAAGCATCGGGCTGTAGCTCCTCCTGAAAGCGACTGACGATCAGTAAGGAGTAATCAATGCCTAGCCCCAAACCCAGCATGGCGGTGAGGTTTAGCGCCAATACTGAGATATCGACCTGTAGCGTCAGGATGGCCAGGATTCCTGAGGTAATCTAAACGGCCATCACCCCCATGACGATGGGCAGTGCTGCCGCCACAACCGAGCCAAACACCACCAAAAGTGCAATCAGGGTTAAGGGCAGTGCGATCAGTTCGACGCGCTGGAGATCCGATTGAATGAGGCGTTGACCGTCGCGATCGATGACGGCTTCTCCGGTGAGAAAGGTTTGTACGGTTGGGGTGGACTGTTGCCGAAGCTGCTGTTCAATCTGCTCAATGACCGGAAATGCCTGGGTATCTTCAACGCTGAGGCTAATGGTGCTGTACTCCGTCCGTCCGTCGGCACTGCGATATTCTGGATGGTTGCTGGCAGGGGTGATCGCCTTTACCCCGGCTAGCTGCCGAATCTGCTCCAGCGTGTGCTCAATCTCTGCACGGTGGGAGGCTAATGTTTCGCTGGGCGTACTTTGGAAAACTGCGACCAGAGCATTGGCATCCAGGTTCAATTCCTGTTGCAGTAGGCGTTCTGTCTGTCGCGCTGAACCCTGCTCATACCCTACGCCCAGTCCTTTTAGCACACTGTCTAGTCGGGGGGCTAATAACAAGCTGAGAATGAGCAGGGTGCTCCAAATTGCGATGACGATCCGGTGATGACGGTAAGAGACGTGACCGATCTAGGCAAAAATCGAACCGTTTGAGGGGGCGGTAATTGGATGGATGGGTTGGTTATCTATCATTGAGTTAGGGTCGTGAACTTAATAATCTAGAGCATGCTTGGCAGCGATACGCTCTGCATTCCCTCATCCCCTTTCTCATAGCCAAAGGCTTTACCCCTTGTATCTTAAGACCAGAGAGATAGACCGTCATCCCTTAGATGCGCGACATCGTGGAGAAGCTAGGGTCATCTCTCTGGTTAAAAGGTTAAAACTCGAATTATCGGTTGGGACATAGATCCCGAATGACGCAAGGTCGAGTTAACCCCCTCCTCTCAACCCTGAACAGGAATTTTAGGATGCAGGATATAGAGCAGTGGATTGGGATTGATGTGTGTAAGCGTTGGCTGGACGTACATCTGC
>JANNDV010000095.1:0-3447 GCA_031387975.1 Acaryochloridaceae cyanobacterium OTE_75_metabat_521
GCCCCTCTCCCAGAGCGGGAGAGGGGAGCCGGAGTTTCTTGTTCCCCTTCTCCCGCTCTGGGAGAAGGGGTTAGGGGATGAGGGAATGCAGAGCGTATCGCTTCTAAACAATTCTGTAAGTTATTTAATCCACGATCCTTATTCTGCTTTGGCATTGCTGCCGTTTATGGTAGTTATCGCTGGCAGTCGAACACTGATAAATTACGTGCTCAATTAACAGACGGACAGCAAACCATTAAGCCCCAAATCTATGACCAAAAAGAGATCGAAAGTTTACCAGATCCTGTACAACGATTCTTTCGGGCAGTACTCAAGGATGAACAGGCGATCGTGGTGGCGGTCAGTCTCTCTCAGAAAGGGCAGTTCAATATGAGTGAAACCGAAGCCAAGTGGAATCCGTTTACTGCGACTCAAGTTGTGACGACTCAACGGCCAGGGTTTGATTGGGATGCGCGTATCCAGATGGCTCCAGGCATGAGTGCCTTTGTCCATGATGCCTATCTGTTAGGAGAAGGTAGCTTACATGCATCATTACTGGGTTTTTCACCGTTGCCGATGTGCGCGGTACGCCTGAAGCTGCCCAAGGCGAGTTGCTGCGATTTTTTGCCGAGATGCCTTGGTATCCGACGGCGCTGTTACCGAGTCAGGGTGTGTGCTGGGAAGCAATTAATGACACCTCCGCTCGCGCTACTCTAACCGATGGCGCAACCACTGTCTCTGCTCTGTTTCAGTTTAATGCTGAAGGGACGATCAATACGTTTCGGACTGAGGCTCGTTATCGTGACAAGCTAACTGCGATGCCTTGGGGCGGTCGATTCTGGGAATATTCCGTTCGTGATGGAATGCTAATTCCCTTAGAAGGCGAGGTGGGATGGGAGTACCCAGAAGGCACTCGGCTCTACTTTAAAGGAAGAACGACAGAGATTCACTATGAATTCGCGCTGTGAATACTGAAGTAACACCACCGCAAAATAACCCATATTTCTTCTACAGAGACGCTACACGAATGAGAGGTCAGTATTAACAACCGCAACAAATTCTAAGGATTATTACGACGTATTGGGAGTGAGCAAAACCGCGATCGCCCAAGTTGTTTTGGGTTTTGCATTTTGCATTCATGGGCAGCTTCACTCACTCACCCAGCATTCCCATAACAGGATCTCTTAAGTTTTTGTCTACGTGGCCATTCTTGACGGTTTTCCATTGTTTATGACTGAGACAGTGAGATTGCTTTTGTCCGTAACTTTTGTTGCCTGCACCTCAATAAAGCCTCGAAACATATTCATCCCGCAGGCAAATTCATACCGACCAGGTTTATCAGGCGTAAACTCAACGGGTGTAGTTTGGTTTAGCCCAAGCTGTTGGGCAATGTGAAAGTCTGGCAGTCGAACTTCCTCGAGGCAACGGCTAGGGTCTTTACGGTAAAAATTGAGCCGCACGGGTTGCCCTGCCTGCACCACAATCTGGCTCGGTTCATAGCCACCATCCACCGTAACGGTGACTTCTTGAATTCCCCCTTGGGTACTGGCCTTGCTGGACTTGGGTTTGCTCAGTAAAAACCACCACAGTTCGGCTCCGATTAGCCCTAGTCCACCTAGCGTCACCGCAACCTTATTCTCAATGGGCTGCACAATGGGTTGAAATTGAGTCACTGTCTGTTGTGTGCCCATCTCAGCGGCTAGGACTCCTGAGATGGCTCCTAGCAGAAATCCAACGCCTGCCAATGTGCTGAAAAACGTTATTTTCTTATTCATAGGGATTTCACCGAATCAGCGCTTTAGGTTGAAAGTTCCGCAGTCGTAAAGCGTTGGTGACGACTGAGAACGAGCTGAGGGCCATTGCACCGCCTGCAATGATGGGGCTGAGCAACCAGCCAAAAATCGGAAACAAAATGCCTGCCGCGATGGGTATTCCGGCAGCGTTATAGATAAACGCAAAAAACAGATTTTGACGAATGTTCTGCATGGTGGCGCGGGAGAGTTCAATGGCGGTGACGATGCCCTGCAAATCGCCAGAAATGAGGGTAATGTCGCTAGCCGCGATCGCCACATCTGTCCCCGTCCCAATGGCAATTCCCACATCGGCTTGAGCCAGTGCAGGGGCATCATTGATGCCGTCGCCCACCATTGCAACCACCCTGCCCTCAGCCTGAATTGCCTGCACCTGAGCCACCTTTTGATCGGGACGAACTTCGGCAAAGACGCGCTGAATGCCTACTTCGCGGGCGATCGCCTCTGCGGTGTGGCGATTATCGCCCGTTAGCATAACAACCTCTAGCCCCAGCTTTTGCAGCGTGCGAACGGCGCTCACCGAAGACGGCTTTAGGGCATCTGAAATGCCCATAATGCCCTGCACCACTCCATCCACTAAAATCCAGACCACAGTTTTGCCCAAGGCTTCTAGTCTGTCTCCGTGGCCTGCCAGCATCTGAGTGTCAACACCCAGTTCCGTGAGCCAGCGCTGAGTGCCAATTTGGACTTTGCGGTTTAGCACCATGCCCCCAACGCCGCTGCCTGCGATCGCCTCAAACCCCTTCACCTCTGCCAATTCCTGTTCTTGAGATTTGGCATACTGCACGACGGCCTCAGCTAAGGGATGTTCAGAATTGTGCTCGACGGAAGCCGCAAGCTGGAGCAGCTTCAGTTCATCGCTAGCGTCCATGCCGCTCACGCTGACAAAATCTGTGACCGTGGGCTTGCCTTGGGTCAGCGTCCCCGTTTTGTCTAGGATGATGGTTTTAATCTGATGCGCCAGTTCCAGACTATCTGCCCCTTTGATCAGAATCCCGTTTTCAGCGCCTTTTCCCGTCCCCACCAAAATAGAGGTGGGGGTTGCTAAACCTAAAGCACAGGGACAGGCAATAATCAGGACACCAACCGTGGTAATCAGCGCCAGGGTGATATTGCCCATAAAGTTGTACCAAAGGATGAACGTGGCGATCGCCACCGCAATCACCACAGGCACAAACCAGCCCGTCACCCGATCGGCCAAGCGCTGGATGGGGGCTTTAGAGCCTTGCGCCTGCTGTACCAGCTTGACAATTTGGGCGAGAAACGTATCTTTGCCGATCCGCGTGGCGCGAAATTTAAAGCTGCCTGTTTTGTTAAGCGTGGCTCCAATCACTTCATCGCCAGCCTGCTTTTTGACCGCAATACTTTCGCCTGTGACCATGGCTTCATCCACTGTTGAGGAGCCATCCACAACCTCGCCATCCACCGGAATCTTTTCGCCAGGACGCACTTGAATGATGTCGTTAATTTGGACGGCGGCGATCGCCACCTCCATTTCTTTGCCATCCCGCACAATCCGAGCCGTTTTTGCCTGTAGCCCCATCAGCTTACGAATCGCGGCGGAGGTTTGCCCCTTGGCTCGATTTTCAAAGAGCCGCCCTAGCAGAATCAGCGTGATGACCACAGCAGCCGTTTCGTAATAGACCTCTGGCGTTAG
>JANNDV010000108.1:0-8512 GCA_031387975.1 Acaryochloridaceae cyanobacterium OTE_75_metabat_521
CTTCAAAAACAGGTGGATCTCAGCAATGAGCCGATGGTAAAACGTTGTATCTTTCTGAAATTGAACCTCCAGAAAAATGACGGTTTGATCAACTGCATCAGGTTTAGGAAGCAATACACCATCTAGACGGAAGCCCACCTGCTTAATCTCAACAGAGTCAAAGCTATAGTTTTCGGCAAGGTTAGCAGGTTGCCCAAGCAACTCAAATAAAATTCTAGGGCTGGTTTTAAAGATGTGGAAAAATAATGAATCCGTTTTCAAAGAGAGTGATCGCCTGAAACAGTCAGCCAATTTTACTTGGTTGAGGCTTAGGAAAGTCGGAGCCAGATATGGATATTAAGCTAAAGGCGCGATTTGAAACGGTTTTGGTTATCAAAAGTCATAATCAATGTATCTGGCATAACAAACTTCAACAATGCCTTCTGACCTTTCCCCCCTCTGGATTTCGCTGAAAGTTGCGGCGATCGCCACCGTCATCACGCTTTGCTTAGGTCTGGCGATCGCCCATTGGATGCTGGGCTACAAAGGCCGCTGGAAACCGCTGCTAGAGGGAGTATTCATTGCGCCGCTGGTGCTGCCGCCGACGGTGGTGGGGTTTTTATTGCTGATGCTGTTAGGCAAATATGGGCCTGTGGGCCAACTGCTACCATCAAACGTAAGTGTTGTGTTTACTTGGTATGCCGCCGTCTTGACGGGAGTTGTAGTGGCATTTCCGTTGATGTATAAAACCACCTTAGGCGCGTTTGAGCAGATCGATCCAACGCTTTTACAGGCTGCAAGAACCTTAGGTGCAAATGAGATTAAAGTGTTTTGTCAAATCACACTGCCGTTGGCGTTGCCTGGAGTTTTGGCAGGTGTAACATTGGCCTTTGCCCGTGCCCTAGGGGAGTTTGGAGCCACGCTGATGCTGGCGGGGAATATTCCAGGCGAAACGCAAACCATTCCAATGGCGATTTACTTTGCTGTGGAAGCAGGAGAGATGCAGGTTGCATGGTTTTGGTCGCTGGTGATTTTAGGGATTTCTTTGGTGGGGTTGGTAGGGGTCAATGTTTGGCAATCCCGAATGAGAAGTCGTCAGGGTGGTGGTAAGACTGTTCGGGAAAGTGATGGATACCTTGCACTCAGCCCTCCCAGCCCCCCAATACAAGGCCACAGAGCCATAAGAAAGGGGAGAGAAATCCAAAGTCTTCGGTCATTTTCCCCCAGTATTGGGGGGTTAGGGGGGCAAGTGCAACGAAGTCGCGCTTATTCAAACAGTATTAAGGATGGTCGGATATCTAAGGCACAATCCTCTTCTAGGCTGACAGCCGATATTAGGAAAAAACTTGCAGGGTTTTCACTGGATGTGTCTTTTGTGGCAGAAGGTCAACCCCTAGGCGTATTGGGAGCTTCTGGTGCAGGTAAGAGCCTGCTATTGCGCTGTATTGCTGGCATTGAAACACCAGATTCCGGACAGATTGTGCTGAATGGACGGGTGCTGTTTGATGCCGAGAAACGGGTTAACGTGCCGAACTGCGATCGCCATATCGCCCTCCTCTTCCAAAACTACGCCCTATTCCCACACCTGACCGTGGCTCAAAATATTGCCTTTGGCCTACCCAAGGGTTCTGCCATTGCCCAACGGCAGCAGATTGCATTCCACTTAGCGGCGGTGCAGCTTGAAGGGTTTGCCCATCGCTACCCCCACCAACTCTCGGGTGGGCAGCAGCAGCGGGTGGCCTTGGCGAGAGCCTTCGCCAGTCAGCCAGAAGCGATCTTGCTAGATGAGCCACTGTCGGCACTAGATACCCACTTGCGTTATCAGATTGAAGCTCAACTAATCTTGAGCCTAGCCACCTATGAGGGCGTAACGTTATTTGTCACCCATAACCTCGAAGAAGCCTATCGCGTCTGTGACAATTTGATGGTGCTAGAAAGTGGGAGGGCGATAGCTGCGCACCAAGAGTCCGCATCTGCACCCAAACGCGATATTTTTGAACACCCCAAAACCGTCAATATTGCGCGTCTCACAGGGTGCAAAAACTTTTCTCGCGCTAGAGTGGCTGCAACGCAATCTATCGAAGCCACAGACTGGGGCTGTACGCTAGAGGTCTCAATCCCAATTCCACAAGATTTAACGCAGGTTGGCATCCGTGCCCATCAGCTTAGGTTCATAGAAACAGCTTTAGCGACTGAAGGCAGCCCAAACAATAACGTTTTTCTCTGCTGGTTAAGCGATACCCGCGAGACACCCCATCGCATGACGCTCTACCTAAAGCTTCATTCACCTGCGCTAAACTCCAATGACCATCATTTGCAGGCAGAGGTCTTTAAAGAGAAATGGGTTCAACTGAAAGACCTGCCTCAGCCTTGGTCTATTGAGTTAGCCCCACAACAGCTTATGTTGTTGACAGAAAACACTTCCCCCAGTCTTTAAGGGTTTCGCAATTGATCCATGTCTGACGCTAAAAGAGTCTATACAGCCCAGTCCGAGCTGTTTGGGTACGAGCCACCCACTGCGGCCCACAACGCGGCCCGCATTTTGGTTAAGCCCAATTTAGGCTATCCCGTAGGGCCACCCGTAACGGTTAGCATGGGCATCTTAAACGCTGTTTTGCAAAGTTTACGCCGCGTTAGCCCCACTGCCGAAATTTTAATCGTAGAAGGGGTTTGCTCAGCCGTTTCCCTCACCGATATTGCCAGCCGTCATGGGCTATACAACCTACTCGACGAAGGAATGCAGCTACTCGACGCAGATCAGCTCCCCTTGCGAGACTACCCTAATCTCTCACCCCAGCCCGTTCGGTTCCAGTCCATGACCGCCCCAGCGCTGCTGAGTGAAGTAGACTGCTGCATTAGCGTTGGGGCTTTTAAGCGCACCATTCTCAAAGACCAGCCTTTAATCTCGGCTTCTCTTAAAAATCTATATGGCTTATTCCCCAGAGCCAAGTACAAGGCCAGAAGTGCAAATTCTCGGGGGCAGCTTCATCGCCCGTCGGTACCCCTAGTGCTTCAGGATGTGTATTTCAGCATTGGGCATTTATTTCATGGGTCTGTAGTGGATGGCGATCGCAAATTCATCAGCCAAGACTGGAAACCAGACAAAGGTGAAGCCGTCCCCTTAGGCCAAATCTTTTGGGGCGACGATATGGTGAGCGTAGACCGTAGAGCCTGTGAAGTCGGCAATGAAACCACACCCAGCTATCTCAATGAAATCGAACGGCTTCGGCAATTGCAGCTCGGCAGCCCAGCCCTTTAGCCCAGGGTTTCGGGGCAGTAGCCTAAACCCTCAATAAACTGCTGACGAAAAGACTCGATTTCTGAGTGATCGGGCTGACCGTGGACAATCACCGCAACCTTATAGTGCTGCATCACCTCAATCGCAGAGCATCCATTCTCTAAGTCGTACAGCACATGCTGCAATCGAGAGTTTGGCGCATACATAACCCCCAACTCCGCCAAAAACGCCCGTAGATTGCCCTGACGATAGGTAGACCATGCCGGACAAACCACCCTAATAACCCATCCATCAAGCTGGTGTAACACAGTCACAAACTGGACTGGCTCCGCACTCACGCCCTTGAGATGCTCAATAACGCGGAGAACTAAACTGGCGTTGCCGAGATAGTATAGGTAGTCCATAGACGATGCCTTCTAACACTGAAGTAGAAATGCGTAACGGCTGTCTAGAAGCGTAGTCAATTAATGCAGAATGGGTCTATTACTGTATGTATTGCTTGTTTCTAGTGGTCAAGGTTCTTAACAGAAGCGCTATCCTCCTTGATGAGGAGGGATGCTCAATCTCACCTCAATTATAGAATTGAATGCGACTTATTTTATTGCCTTAGATGCTGGTTTCTGGGCACCTTGCCCCATGCGTTCTTAACTTAATACGGCATTTTTGATTGGCTTTATTCTTGATCGCAATATGCTCAATTCGTCTTCATCCGTTTTTTTAGACCCTAACTCCGATGAATCGCTAACGGCCTACGACTACAGCTTGCCAGAGGCGCTGATTGCTCAAGTACCCATGGTTCCTCGCGATCTCTCCCGTTTGCTGGTCGTCGAAAAAGATGGCTTCAATCACTGCATTTTTAGAGATCTGCCGCAGCGGTTGAAGGCTGGAGATTTACTGGTGCTCAACAATACCCGCGTCATTCCGGCGCGGCTGCTGGGGCGAAAGGTTAATCCTACTTTCCCCGATGCGCCGCCCCTTGCCGTTGAGGTGTTTTTATTAGAGCCGAGAGGAGAGACCCATTGGCTGGCACTCGTGAAGCCAGGACGGCGGCTAAAGCCAGGGGCGTTCATTGAGTTTGGGGTCCAAAATAGCCCTCTTCTGCGCGCAGAAGTGATTGAAACCGATGAAGCCACCCGTGGACGGTTGCTGAAGTTTGAAGTACTAGACACAGCGTTAGACTTTGAAGCGGCGCTACAGATTTTAGGACAGGTGCCGCTGCCGCCCTATATTGCGTCACGGCAGTCGCAGCCAGAGCAGTACCAGACCGTTTTTGCCGAAACCCCAGGTTCAGTAGCAGCCCCCACGGCGGGGCTACACTTTACGCCAGAACTATTAGAAACTCTCAAGGCTCAAGGCATTCGTCAGGCATTTGTGACGCTTCATGTTGGCATTGGCACATTTCGACCCGTAGAGGCAGAGCGTATTACAGATCACGCCATGCATGCGGAATGGGTGGAGCTACCAGAAGAAACCGTACAGCTCATTGCGGAAACAAAGGCGGCTGGAGGGCGCGTGATTGCGGTGGGCACAACGGCGGTGCGATCGCTCGAAGGCATTGCCACCCAAACCGGAACGCTTCAGCCCTACTGCGGCAAGGTGAATCTTTTTATTTACCCGGGCTACCGCTGGAAGGTAATCGACGGGATGATTACGAATTTCCACCTGCCAAAGTCTAGTTTGCTGATGTTGGTGAGCGCGTTGGTGGGGAGATCGCGGCTTATGGCACTTTACGAAGCGGCGATCGCCCAGCAGTATCGGTTTTATTCGTTTGGTGACGCAATGCTCATTCTGCCTGAAGCAAAAGTAGCGCAGGGATAAGATTGAGAAAGGCTTTATTTCTACTGGATCTGGGCGATCGCCAGTCCAGCCATTTCAGCCACCTGTCCCACTTCATCTTTGCTCAAGTCTTCTGCCAAAGCCCTTGCCTCAGCCCCACCCAAATTCCCCAGCGCCTGCGCCACACGGTAACGGATTTGCCAGTCTTCGTGGGTTGCAAAAGGTCGCAGCAGGGGAACAGCCTCAGGGTTTTTGAGTTCCCCTAAAGAACCAATCGCAGCCCCCTGCACCAGTCCTTCCGGCGAAGAAAGTGCCTCTTTGAGCAGATCAAAGGCGCGGGGGTCGCCCAGTTCTCCGAGGGTTGCAATAATGCTCATTTGCAACAGCCAGTCAGTCGTCTGTTTGTAGCAGCTTTCGAGGTCTGGATAGGCTTGCGTAAGCTGGAGGGCACCAATGGCATCGGCAGCAGCCGCCTTCACATCCATCTCAGAATCAGCGTAGAGACGATTCAGCAAGATGGTCAAAGACTGCTCTAAATCTTCATGCCCTAAAGAACTCATTTGGCTCACTGCCGCATAGCGAACCCGCGCATTGCTATCGCCAATGGCCTGCTTAAGCAGCTCAAAGGCCGCAGGAGAGGGAAGCGTGCGCAGTTGATTCACCGCCGAGAGGCGATCGCCCAAATCTTCTGACTGCAACGCTTGACCTATGCTTTCAGGAGTGATGCTCATAGGGTCTGAAACCGAAACGCTAGGGAAATGTCGTAAACGATCCTACGCCATTGTGCGGCTGCGATCTCAAACCGCTAGAAATCAAAACATTCGGCAGCGGATAGCCTGACCCGCTCAATCCCCATCCATGCCTGCTCCCAGCGACCCTTAGAACAATATAGGTATCCTGTTACAGTAAGTAACAATAGGCCCCATCATTTTGCATCATGGAACCCAAATCTATTCAAGACCCTGCTGCCACACTTCAAGACCCTGCTGCCGCGCCCAAGCCTAAAGATAGCTTCGTCAAACTAGCCATGCGAAACATGGTGCGTAAATCTCGCCAGTCTTTGGTTCATTTTGGTTTAACAAGCCTAGGATTAATGGCTGTACTGCTAGGGTTAGCCTTTCTGACGCGTCACTAAGGCCATAGAGGAAATGTCCCCCCATGATTCAGGTTGATTTAGCGCTACAGGTAGAGCCAGAGTTTTTAGATTCTGCGGCGGATGGGTTAGGCGCGGTGGCATCACTATCAGAAGACCAGTGGCAAACCTACTTTGAGCAGTGGATAAATGTCCTAAATCCTCAGCACTCTCAAATCGGGTTCTACGAAGTCAGCCTTTTGCTGACCACAGACGCTGAAATTCAGACCCTCAACGCCACCTATCGCCACCAAAATCAGCCCACCGATGTCCTGGCCTTTGCAGCCCTAGAGAATGAAAGTCCCACAGCCCCAGAGATGGCAGACCTACCGACCAATCTGGGCGATATTGCAATATCCGTCGAGACAGCAGCTCGTCAGGCGGCAGAACATGGTCATGACCTTGCCCTAGAGCTGCTTTGGCTAGCCAGTCATGGTCTCCTGCATTTGCTCGGTTGGGATCATCCAGACGCAGAACACCTCCATCAAATGCTGACAGAGCAAGCCCGTCTTATAGAGCACATCGGGTTCAAACCGCCTTCATGGTCGGCTCAAGGCCTAGGGTACTAGATGGGGTACTCCTAAGAATTGACGTGAATAAGACTACATTTTTTTGCGTGTGGGTATGCTAGAACTGTGAAACAGAGGGGGAAATGCTAAGCTTTCTATCAACCTCGGTGTGAGTGTAACCGCTACTTGTATGCCTGAAAAGCTATTGCAATCTCTTCATAACACTTCTGCCCGCTCCGCAAAGCGTCAGACCGGACGACGAGAGCACTCCTTTCAAATTGCTCAAAATTTATGGGTTAGCTTTCAATACGCAGGCGCAGGGCTAAAGTACGCCTTCGTCACCCAGCGCAACTTTCGGATTCATGCGGTCATTGGCAGCATTGCGGTGAGTTCAGGCATTTTGCTGCACCTGCTGCCCGTCGAGCTGGCTTTGATTGGTCTTACCATTGGTCTTGTGCTGACCCTAGAGCTATTGAATACAGCCATTGAAGCCGTGGTAGACCTTGTGGTCGATACCCAATATCATGAACTTGCCAAAATTGCCAAAGACTGTGCGGCTGGAGCCGTGCTGGTATCTACCCTAGCCTCTCTCGGCGTGGCATGCTGTTTGCTGCTGCCGCCATTATGGAAAGTCGCGGCGCTTGCGTTGCTGGGTCATTAAATCGGCCTGAAAATCGTCCTAAGAACCTGCCAAAAACCTGTTTGAGGGTTAGCTGATCAGGCTAGACTAACCAAAGTAATGGCTTGAAGGAGCGACGCGCGTTGATTATCGTCATTGATAACTACGACAGCTTTACGTACAACTTGGTGCAGTACCTCGGAGAGCTAGGGCATACCTACCCCATCGCCAACGATTTGCGGGTGTATCGGAATGACCAGATTTCCTTAGACGAGATTCGTCAACTGGCTCCCGATGCGATCGTGATTTCCCCTGGCCCTGGTCGCCCAGAAGATGCAGGCATTTCTCTCGACGTAATCCGCGAGTTGGGTGCATCAGTGCCCATTCTGGGCGTGTGCTTGGGGCATCAAAGCATTGGTCAGGTATACGGCGGGGATATTGTCTCAGCCCCAGTGCTCATGCATGGCAAAACCTCCCCCATTTTGCATTTGGGCGTGGGTGTCTTTGAGCAGCTTGAGAATCCTTTTACCGCGACCCGCTACCACAGCCTTGTGATTGAGCGCTCTACCTGTCCTGACGTTCTAGAGATCACGGCATGGACAGAAGACGGCACCATTATGGGCGTGCGTCACCGCGAGTATCCGCATCTGCAAGGGGTACAGTTTCATCCAGAAAGCATTTTGACGGAATCGGGTAAGCTGTTGCTGCAAAATTTTTTGATGGCGCTGTTGACTGAAAAAGTTGAAGTATAAAATTCATTTGGAATACCGCGTAAATTCTCTAAGTTAAGAAGGATTGAATTGCTGCATACAGCGGAGCGCACCCTCCATAATGCACATTCAAAACCTTATTATTTATTTTGTATAAAGCTCTTAGCCATCTTTAGCATATGTACTTCATCAAGTTAGAATCCGCTATATCTCGTCTCAAGAGACGTTAGTGATGTCAAACAATATAGAGGTTAGATGTCCTCTTCACTTGCGACATAAGTAGAGGTTTCTTAGCGTTTGACAAAAATTCAAAGACTAAGGATGATAATATAAATTTTTTAAGCATCTACTTATTGTTGAACTTGAGGCAGCCGCCGTGGAATATATCGACCCCCAGAAAGCGCGTCAAGAACGAGAGCGACTAGAACGGGAGCGTCAAGCCAGAATAAAAGCCGAAAAAGACCGCAAAGCCAAAATTGAGGCCGAGAAAAAGCGTCAGGCCAAAATTGAAGCTGAGAAAAAACGCAAAGCCAAACTAAAAGCCGAGGA
>JANNDV010000177.1:0-19146 GCA_031387975.1 Acaryochloridaceae cyanobacterium OTE_75_metabat_521
GAACCAAGGTTCAGCTAGTGAATCAGCCTTGCCAGGATCCACGAAAGTAGAGTAAATAGAACCACTTTTGAGTACTTGCGCCGCTCTAGGTGGCTTAGGAAAGCTGCAACCATAAATAACGTCCAAGTCCTTAGCGGTAGGTTCCTTCAAGCCCAAAGACGTGACATCCACAGCCTCAACACTGTTGGCACTGCGCCAACCGTACTTAACGCCGTTAATCGTTACATAGTAAAGTGTCGATTTAGTGGTCTTTCGATAGTTTCGAGCTTTAGGTCTGCCCAAAATCCACCCAGCGGCCTTAAGATCGGTTGCTTTGTCATAACTGTAAAAGCTGGATTCAGTGCCAGTCGACTTAACCTTGGAAGCTTTCCCTGGTTTAATGTTATTCGCTCCGATAATCAAACCCGTAATATCGGTACCCACATCGGTTTGGCCTAATGTAGCTCTGTCCCCACCGTCGGCACCACTGTTGAAACCATATTTAACTGTAGCTAAACTTTTGGATACTTTCACCCAAACTAGCTTTCTTTTTTTCGTATTCCTTGCCATAATTACTTGTCCTAAAAGACAACACCAAATTAACTTAAAACTCTTTACTCAGTTAATTAAATAATTTATTTAATTTAATTAAATAATAATTAACTGAGTAACAAACGATTTATTTTTGCGAATACTTAGCTTAAGTATTCTGCGACGCTGGTCACAAGCTGACCAGTTGCATTAAGGGTTTGAGTGGTAGGGGCTGAAAAGGACACGTTAAGCAAGCCTGCGCCTGAAATAGAAACCTGAATATTATCAGCGGCATCAGGGTTCTTTGCGGGGGTTTTTTCAGCGTTAGAGACCATTACGGCCAATTCAAGAAACGCATCTTCAAGGGTTGTGGACTTCAAGTCATTAGCAATAAAAGCAGCCATTGTTAATTCTCCAGAAAAAATTGTTTAAGTGCTTTGCACAGAACAAACCTAAACAATGAGCTTTGATGCTGCAAGTATTTATATTTTCCTCAAACCAGTGTTAGCATTGCTTTGTTGTGATGTTACGTTGTTGTAGCAAGATAAAGGTTGAAACTTTAGACAATGGAAGTAAAACTATTTTTTCTCTTAGGCACTTGCTCAAAACGTTCAATGCTAAAAGTTAAGCATCCAAAGCGAAAAAACATGAATTATAACCCTCGCCAGGACTTGTGCAAGCGCCTTTCCGAAGAAACCGGAATGACCGCACTAGAATGCAGAAATCAATTAATCCGTGAGCGTTCTTTTTTGCGTAAACAATCTGGATTAAATAATTAATTAAAACTTAGTTTTTAATTTAATTAAAACAGGAACAAGTAACTAAGCGTTAATTATGGCAATATTACCAACCAAAACAGAACGTGATAACTTAAATTTAGATAGGCTTGACAAAGCCTTTGTGTGGGCTTGCTTAAAATTGCGTAGTCATGTACTTAGTGCTCTTAATCCAGCTAATGCGGTCAATGGCAACAATAAATACTCAAAATACATATCTATAAGTCATGATTTGTTTAATTTAACTAACGGAATTAAAGACCCTATTCTTAATTTAAGAATTAAATTACCCTACGATAGTAGTTCTTTTCTCTCTAATGGTGGAAATATTCTTGGTTACATTAAAGAAATTGCTGATAGTTTTAATACGGATAATAGTCAAACTTTTTATAAATCAGTTAATAAAACAATCATTAGTGAACCTAATACTATAAGTTCACTAGAGAAATATGTTTATTGGCTTGCGCTACAAATAATTAGCACTAATTACGCAAATAACAAAGATATAAATATTACATTAAACGAGGAAACATACCCAGATAATTACATTCAAATTGATGCTAAGTTTTCTATGGTTATACAAAACTTTTTTTCAGGATTGCCTTATGTAGACTGTTTGAATTTAGTAATTATCCCAGTGCAATCTAGCACTATGTCTAACTCTTTTGTTGCTGGAAACGCGTCACTAATAGGGAACTAAAAAATCGTGTCTTTGTCCTCAAACATTTCAGATAAAAAAGTCAAAGTTTTTGCAGGTGTTAATGATACACCTACGTCACCCACAGCATTAAAAGCAGGAAACGGAAGTCACTTGGTGGCTCAATTCAATAGTTTAATAGACGCATTAGAAATAGGAAAAGTAGCAAGTGAGTCTGACTTGTTAGAAAGATTAATTACCGCAATAGACGGCTCAAGTGATTTAACTCTTGTAGAGACCACGTCTAAACTTTTAATAAAAAATAAGAAATCTGCAATATATTCACTACTTAAAACAATTCTTTTATCTAGCGAAACACTTGGATTAGACTTAATTGCGAATAACACTGATTCTACTATTTCTTTAAGACTTAACAGTGAAGCGTTATTTCAATCTTTAATCAGTTTTTTACAAAGTGGTGGCTTTACTGAATTAATTGTCAATGATATAACAAATAAAATTACAATATCAAGTGCAGCGCAAGCAGGGAATAACGCTTATGTTGATATAAAAAGAATACTTAAAGCAGGCACAAATTTGTCAATTGCAAGTAATGACACTTTGCAAGAAATTTTAATTAATGCCAATCTCTCAGGGAATAATAGGGGCGGTACGCTCACCTCAAAAATCACAGGTACGCTTGTAGAAATTATTGAAACCGTTGGGATAACAGAAGGTAGGCCGCCTTATACCTATGCTTGGTATCAGCTATACATGCCTAGCATTGGTTTAGGTACTTTGCTTTCGGGTATTACAAGTGCATCTTGGTCTTTTAACGAGGCATATTCTGGTACTTATTATTATTTAAGGGTAGCCACGGATGCGTTGGGCGTAAAGCTTTCATCGAATGAAATTAAAATTGTTTACGCTGCTCCACCATTAATTCCAAACTTTGTAGATTTATTTGATGGCATTGATAATTCTTCAGTTATTGGAAGAACAGATACGAATGGAATGAGTTGGATAACGGCTTATTCAGCATCTGAAATTCCAAAAATATTGAGCAATGCTTATAAGAACTCTTCAGGTTTTACTTCTGCTTTAATTAACTTATTTTTGTATAATTACATAGTCGAAGCCACAATTGAACAAACCGTATTTAATTTTGCTGACGTTGTAATAGTTTGGGTAAGAGCTACGACAGCATCAAGAGACAAAGGTTACGCGCTTAAGTTCTCAAATGGAAGAATCATTTGTAGTTTACATGATGGGTTTGCTATTGCCGGTAGCGATTTATTTATTGTTTCTTTTCCGCCATTATTATCTCCAGGAATTTTCAAAATTAAAGTTATTGTGAACAGCTCGTCAATGAGATTTGATGTAAACGATGGGCAATTTGCGCGCACCGTCACTACCACTAATTACAATACTCAAGGACATGTAGGGTTAGGGGGAAACGGCAGTTCTTACGCTGTCTTAGATTTGAAAGTAGGAACAGTAGGAATATAGAAATAAGATGCCTTTACCTATTCCGATCCTAGGTGTCACTCAAGTAGACCCTACTTTACAAGAATTTATAAAGCCACCTTTGTATGCGGTTGATGAATATCAACTATATGATTTAATGCTTTGGGATGCTGGCGCAATTTATCGAAAGGATTACTTCAAGGCTGAAATTAGCCAATATTTATTTTCACAAGAAGTACCTGGCTGGGATATTAATTTTTCAGGCTCTAACTTGCCTTATTATTTTATTAGTGGAATAGAATTCTTCTTTTCGCGTTTTAAGACTATTCCTTATGGAAATTATAACGATGAGGCTGCTTTAGCAAGTCAAACCATAACTCTTAATGGTGTAACAGGAAGATTTACTTACCCTAAACAACGTCGTTTCTACCCTGGTACAACCACACCTATTGACGGTCAAACTAATTATGAGATTTTAGAATCTGGTTCTTTTTTGCTTAAAGATTGCGATTGGAACAAAAAACTTTATAACAATAAAATCACAAGTTCAGATGACCCTGATTTGAATCAATCTCACTATAGGATCATGATTGGTAATTCCGCTGCATTAATTCAGCGATTTAGTGTTTGGTCTTATCCGTGGGCTGAAGACTACATAAAAAAAGTTTGGGATTATTGTGCCTTAGCTACTGTTTATTTTCTATGGTACGGAATATCAGTGGAAGGCGGCGGCGAAGTAACTATCAACGGTAGAACTAGTGCCAATAAAAACCCTTACGCTAAAATTTTCCCAGAAGGCGCAACTTTAATAGATAAGTTGGTAATTGACAAAGCACCTTATTATTTTTGGAGTAATTGCATAAAAATAAAACAGTTTAATCTGTCTTTTAATTTTCAACTATCAAAAGTCACATCTGTTGTAATCACTTACCTCTACAGAGATTATGATTCTAATTTGTCGCACGTTTTTTCCAAAGGATACAGAGAATTTAAGGTAATTAATGGACAAAATGACATAAAAATAAAAATAGGCATAGAAAGTCAAGAATATAATTATCTTGACATATTGCCATGTTGCCTAGTCATTTCATGTTATCCAGAAAATTTAGAGCTAATTAATGAAGTAAAATCTATTATAAAAAATCAATTTATTGGCAAAAGACTTTTTTATGACGAATTCGATTTGTACGGAACTGAACAAAAAAACAAGACAGCTACCAACTGGCTTAGTCAATACGGGGGCTTGTCGCAAAAAAGAATAATTGAAAATCATGATGTTGCCAATTTTTCGCACTTATATTTTGCGTCTAACAATTATTGGAAAAATCAAACATCTTATGTAGACATAAACCCTAATCTTAAAAACAGTAACTTTTACCCATATTCCTTTTTAACTAAAACAGTTCAAGAAACTGACGCAAGAATATATCGCTTAAACACGGATGGTTCATACGGTAACAACATGCCAGATTCAGTAAGAATTCAAGAGATACACGCCGCTTTAGAGGCTCAAAAATTCGCTAACAATAGCTCTCAAAACAATGCAAGAGTCGCAAATATAGGCTACTACGTTGAACGAATTGCGAGAGTGCTAGGAATATCTGTGAACGAGGATGGCTCGATTAAATCAATCAGGCAAGCTAAGGCTATAACCCCTGGTAGCGTTATTCCCCCTGGTTGGGACTTTGGACAATTTGGAACTAATGCTGTAGGTATAGAAGGCGGTCAGGTTGGTGGCAATGCAGGAGAGCTAAGAGATGGCATTATCTATGAGCAGCGCTCCAACAAACTTATTCCCGATAAATTCAGAAGCGATCAATCACAGATAGAGGTTGGTGATTATGTTCTTTGCGAAAATTGGCCTCAATATCTCAATCAGCTTTTTGATGACTTAGACAAAGCATTGAGCTGGCAAGAAATAGGCGCAGGCGGTATCCCAGCGGCAGATGGTAGCGGCAAAGTAATGCTCTATGAAGGAATGGGCAGTGTAGTAGCCGAGATGGCTTATATGTTGTCTCGGATGAGTTTACACACTTCTCAAGGTTTAATCAGCAGCAAAGTTACTCAAGGCATCTGCCTTGAGTTATTGCAGGGTTTAGGATTGCCTATTGAAGAAAAAAACTTACCTATGTACGTTAGTGCCGAAGGGAAACCTTCTTTGGTTTCATATCCTGGTATTGCTCAAGATGCACCTACTGTCACAACTCAGATAGGATGGTTGCTACAAAACGTTGGTTTAGTTTTGGCTGGGAATCTTGTATACGATGAAACAGTCAAAAAGGATATTAAATAAATATTATGCCTGACCTTATAAATGAAATCTTACAAGCTGGCTACGACTTCCCGACGAACGCTAAAAAGTGGACACCAAAAGAAATACTTGATTGGAAGTTAGGAAGCAAAAAATATTACCGAGACTTATTGGGTGATGCAGCTAAAAATACTGTCAAAGGAATAACGCCAGTTTCGGGTATAACCACGCTAGGGAAAATAGGCTTAACAGCCAAAAGAGCTAACCCTATAGGTGCTGTATCGAGTATATTTCTAGACGCTGAACCTGCTAATTCTGGAGAAGATGCGTATTTTACAGGGGTCAGAGCTGGCAAGGAATGGGCAAAAAATAACAGGCCGCCCTCTACTGAGTACGCTTTTCCTGTTGTGTATGAGCCTGGAAGTACGATTTTCGTAGAGGGTCAGACTAGGTACATTTATGTTCCAATACCGCCAGCAAGGCGACTGAAAGCTTTGGCTGCCAAAGCGGACGATGCGCCAATAAAGACTAAACGGGTTCCCCAGATTTCTGTTGAAACAAGCTTTAGATCTAAGATATGGGGTGAAATATTGCATGACCCTGTGTCACCTTATAAATATGAGGCCACTGAATTTGATAGTTCTAAGTTCTCAAGACAACTTGAAAAAAATTCAGAAGCAGCCGAAAAAAAACTTAGCGCGTGGTTGGTTGACAATAAACCCGCAACTATTAAAGACCAATCTATCGTGTTTATTGATTGGTACGACTTTGACGGCGGTAGCAAAGAAATAGAGTCGCTGTGTGGTTTAGAAAATATATCCACACTTTATGATTCTTTTTTTGTTAGGTCTAAAAATGCAATTAGGCCAGTTGTTTCGATGGTACCGAGAGAGATAAAAACTAAAAAAGTTTCTATCAACGCTAGCAAGTATGAAGAACCTAAATTTAATTATTCCAATACCCGTGGCGGTGTGGCTAATACAGTCAGCGGTGTAGATACTTATCCGGTTATCGTTCCTAAGGATATTGCTAGCGGAAAAGATGATTATGAAACAATAACTAATAATGCAGAAGCTTTTAGTTATTTGTTTAGATGTATCTCCCAGTTAGTTGGTGAATTCCCAATTGAAATAGAAATTCAAGATACAAACCTTACTCAAAGTGGTAATCAAAAACAAAAGATAACTATACCTAATATGGCTGAGGGAATCGCTGAATTGTTGGGCGGTTCCTTGAATACTCAATTGTATTCTCAGGCGCTTATTAGTGTTGCTTTTAAGACGTTGATGCAAACTACAAAAAATACTATAGGCGTTTCGGTTACTCAAGATTATGCTAAAGCTTGCGCCGAATACTTTGGTTTTGAACACAAAGAAATAACTCGCAAACTTAAGGTACCTTTTAATCCGAATGAAGAAAATATTTCAAAGGCACTAGAAGATTCAGAGATTAAATACGAGTCCATCGAGTTAACTGACAAGAAAGACTTAAACGATTATCTACATGATTTATTGCAAGCTGCTGCTATCATTAAGGGTGCTAATTTCAAGAAGTTTAATACCAATAATTTAACCAAAGAAGTTAAAGAATACTTAAAGAGTTTACTAGATGAAAACTCTGAAGCTACAGAAGATAACTGGCGTGAGTTTATTCAGCAGGCAGAAGCAGGGTTTACAAATAGTCCTTTAACTAACAAAGAAACTCCCTATAGTCGCAGTACCGCTGAAAGACCTAGAATCCGTGATATAGGTGAGATTAAATGACAATACAAATTAAAAAGTCTGACTTGCCAAGCGTAAAAATTAGGCAATCTATTGGAATTAGATTAATTCAATCTTTAGATATACAAGGTCAATCCAAAGATAGTGGAGAGGATAATAGCGTTGTCGTAGGGACTCTAAAGAAATTAGCATCTATAGGTTTTGGTTCGTTAAAAGGATTTTTACTAGGTGTTGCAAAGCGTCTGTTATCTGGCCTTGCTTTCAGTTTTACTAATCTATTTTCTTTGTTGGTAGGAACATCTATATTTTTATTCAATTTTAATTGGAATATATCAGACGAGGATATTGATGCTCAGGTAAAATCAATTTGGCTAAGCTACGCAAGTGTGATCGGTGGAGCATCTGGTCAGGCACTAGGCTTTTTTACTTGTGGTTTAGTACCAGCTACGACCATGTTTGCCTTTAACCCTGCAATGGGCGCTTTTGTGCTCAAAAAGTTTGGTGAGGAAGCAATCGATGAAATGACAGCGCAACTGGTGGCTGTCATCAACGCAACCGTACGCTCTAGTGCTGCTACGGGTTTTTACTTAAGCTACAAAGGCGTTAGAAAGATTTTGCGTAATCCTGGTAGTCCCTTAAGAGCGCTGATACCAGGCATTGATAAATGGGGCAAAAAAGGAGGTGCGATCATATCAGGCGCGAAGTTTGTAGAAGATAGAGTTGAAAGTATTAAAAACCCATTCTTAAAGAATTTTACAGAAAGCCTTCTAGAAGAAACTTGGGATGGTTGCGTAGAGGCTGGGTTTATCGTAGCGGGTGCTGCTGACCAATTTATAGCAATGCAGAAAGCTGCACAGATAGCAGCACAAGCTCAAATAGTTGAAATAATCCCAAATCGCAAGGCTGAAAAGGAATCTCTTGTTTTGTCAGGCACCAAGCAAGAACTTAAGCCTATGATCACTGGCATTTTAGCCACTCACCAGTTATTGCAGAATCGTGATGTTGGAGAAATTGTAGGCTATCCAGTTAATGAAGAGATAAAAGCTCACGCCTCTGCGATAACAGTTCACTTCACCTACGGCAGCAAAAAAGAACCGCCTTTCAGGATTAAAGACAATACAACCGCAAGATACAAGATTAGTGACGTTAAGCGTTCCAAATTGGACTTCCAAACTCTACTGCAAGCTGCCGACAAAAACGGGTACCAGTGGGGTAGATTTCTTGCTGTAGCTAAATTGTCTAACGGTAGACGCATTACAGCTTATGGCGGTACTGCTGATGCAGCTAAAAATAGAGTGATGGAATTTCTACCATTGCAGAGTGCTGATTTATTAGTTATTAACGTCACCGAAGAAACCAAGACTGGTAATAGAGCAAAAAACTTAAATTTGAATAAAAATACTGAATTAATTTATCCACAGAAATGCTCTATTGTTGTGCAGCTTGTAACTAAGTTAGATAATGGTAAATCAAGCAATGATGGATTAAATCGTTTGACTAATACTTATTCTTTCCCTTTATGGACACAAGAAAAGCCGCCTGATTTTGCAGAACGGCTTAGAGAGCTATTCACTCAAGACAATTAAGTGGGTGTCTGCATCCTTTTGTTATTTATAGACCATAAATTATAGGCCATAAATAAAACTTACGCATAGACACCCTATCAACCCATAAGTAAAAGTACCTGCGATCGCTCGCTCCCCCATAACCTCACCTTATATCTCAGGCATCACAAAATCACGCGATACCCCCGCATAGTGCTTAAAAATCACCTCAGGGCTGTTACCACAGTGACGGGCTACATCTTGCGGCGTAGCTTGCTTTAGTGCTTGTGTGATGAACGTGTGGCGCATCTGGTAAGGGTTGCGATAGCTTACGTCTGGCAAAGTCCCTAGGACATTCACCCATACTCGATTGCTGAAATAAGTCCAGTTTATGGCACCATTCCCCTTGGTGCTAGGAAACACAAGTTTTTTTTCGCTAAAGTCCTTTGAATTAACGTACTCTTTTTGAGCTTCTAGAATAAGCTTAATTTTTGAGTTTTGTGCTATTATTCTTTGCCCTTGAGTTTTAAGGGTTTTATTAAGATGTCCATTAACTAAGGCTTTATTAAAAACTACCTTGTCATTTTTTACATCTGCCCAAGTTAACGCTATAGCTTCAGATGGTCTACAACCTGCACTAAATAAAAACTGAACTAAATATCTAAAATGGCTATACCTTGGGAAACAAGTAAACCCTCTAATAATTGCTTCTTTTTCTTTTTCGCTAAATGGATTAATATCACTCTCTGAGTACGATGTTTTTTTGTTGAGTGATTGACGATAACCCATAAATGGATTAGCTGAAATAACCCCATCATTAACCATTGTTTTACAACACGCATTAATGTGCATTAAAACACGCTGGCAAACTATAGGTGATTTATTGGTCAATAGCCAGTTTTTAATATCTATTGATTGGTCTAATCTTTTGTAAGGGCAAACCTCCAAAGCTGAGCTTACTAAGCCATAGGTTTTCACTAGAGTTGTTTTGCTTACCTGTCCTGATTTATTGTTGACGTATTTTGCCCATAAGTCATAAAGCAAAAAGTCTTTCTGCGCAGCGATCGCCTTAAGCGTGGCTGTACTCGCTGGCTTATACTTCTCTAGCGTTCGGTCAAAGATACCCGCTGATATGTCGGTGCTGATAGTGTGAGCCACTGAGTAGGCATGACCATAATCTGCTGGATTCGTAAACCTGCCATCCTTTACAGGCGATAATGTGTAGCGGGTTCCCTCAAGCATGAAGTTGATACGGATACCTCCATTCGGAGTTTGAAGCACTTTGATGGTTTTCATCCTATTTACACAAAAAAGACATCTATTGCAGTATACCTAATTACACACTAGGGTACACACTCAACTAGATGTCTTGGTAAGAAAAAAGCTGAAAAGCCCTGCCTATAAACGTTTTAAGGATTATGCTACAGATGCCTGAAGATCAGCTATTTCAAGAAGACTTTCGTGCGATCACGGCTCATCTGCATCAGCTTATTGATCGATCTGAAGCAGACCCAGTGGCGCTGCTCAAAATCCTCCGGTTTTTAGAGAAACTTCATCAGGAGGTGAGAGAACTTCACTTCCAGTCTGCGCTCCCCATTCATCGTCATGAGCTATACGCCATGCTTCGAGAAATAGAGGCTGAAGGCGGATGGCCCTACATTCCCAGAATGCAGCTTAGAGAGATTTTAAGTGGTGAGATGCAAACGCCTACTTCGGTAGATCAGATTGAAGGCTGGGACTTATAAAATAAGCTGCCGCAGCGCTATAAATGCGGCAGCTTATTTTTGAGTTTGCCGCACAGCGCGATGTTCTACTCTAGTGCGTCTAGATCAATGGCGCGTGAGCCACCTTCCTGGAGTAGCAGGAGAAGGTTACGCAGTTGAGACCAAACGAGTACGCCCGTCATGATGGTCAAAATAATTGAAGTGATGTAGCTAAACTGAAGCGGCAGGCCAAAAATATTGAGACCAGAAGCCAAAAATACGCAAATCCCCCCGCAAATCCCTAAGAATGGGACGGATAAGGAAAAGCCCTGGAGCTGCTGTAAAATTCGGGTTGAGCGAGTCTGGGACCATGTTTTGACAGCCTGCCGTAGCGTGACTTCAAATGCACGACCACAGGCAAGACCCGCCAATAAGCCTGCAACCAGTAAAAAATAGGGGGGATCGTAATACATGAGATAGAGCGTTCCCTCAAAGCACTTGAATTTGAATATTCTTGAATCCTACCACTTCATGAAACGTTACAAACGGGTGTTTAACCTCGCTTGCTTCCCATCAGTTGTGGTTCACGGGTTTCTGAAGGCTTTGTTGCGGTAGCAGAATGAGTTGCCCACGGGGTTAGGTTAGCCACAAGCTCTCCTGAGAAATCTGCCAGTGCGCCAAAAGCGGCATTGACCAGTCTGCTGGGATGCAGATCGGGCTGAATGAGCGCCCAGAGTCGCTGTACTTCTGCGGTGTGCAGCCGATCGTCTTCGGTAAGTGCCAAAATAATCTGCCGACGCAGAAACTGACTTTCTTCAGAAAATAAGTATTGCAGACCCATTTGTGCGGTGGGCACCAAGTCAAAGGACTGGTCAGAACGGGCGATCGCAATCATGTTTTCGAGGCGCTCCCATTGGAACTTACCGTCTTTGAACAGCACTTCAATGAGACGACGGCGAAACGCAGGGGATTCTTCCGTCAGCAGGCGTTTGGCAATGTACGGGTAGCTAATCTCAACAATTTTGAAGTTGGGGTTTAAGCACAGCGCCACACCTTCTTGGGTCACAAGCGAACGAATGATGAGGGCAAACTTTGCTGGAATCCGAAACGGATACTGAAACATCAGATCTGAGAACCGATCGGTGGCAGTCTTAAAGTTAAATTCACCCACGCTAGAGCCAACCAGATCGGCAAAGACACACTCTAGTGCCGGAATGATGGGCTTAACGTCGATGTCTGGCGTTAGGAACCCGAGCTGAATAAAGTCTTGGGCCAAACGCTCATAGTCTTTATTGATCAGGTGAACTAATGCGTCTACCAGCGCCTCTTTAGTGTCTTGGTTCAGCTGATCCATCATGCCAAAGTCAATGTAGGCCATACGACCATCGGGCATGACGAACAAATTGCCAGGGTGAGGATCGGCATGAAAAAAGCCAAACTCCAAGAGCTGTCGTAGCCCTGACTCAACCCCAATCCGAATCAGGTTATCTGGCTCTAGGTTTGCATCTACAATGCACTGGGTGGCAGACAGCTTAAACCCGTCAATCCACTCCAGGGTTAAAACCTTCTTGCTGCTGTATTTCCAGTAAATAGCAGGAACTTTAACGTCGGTCGAATTTTGGAAATTGCGGGCAAACCGCTCTGCATTTAGCCCTTCGTTGTGGTAGTCAATTTCTTCAAAGAGCTTGACGCCAAATTCATCCACAATCATGGTGAGATCGTGGCTCAGGTTAATGGGCAGCCAACGCCCAATGATTTTTACCGCGTTGCGAATAATAAAAAGATCAAGGGTCAGTTTTTTCTCTAGGTTAGGCCGCTGCACCTTAATGGCGACGGTTTCACCGCTGTAGAGCCGACCTTTATAAACCTGGCCTAAACTGGCGGCAGCCACAGGTTTTGCAGAAATTTCTTGGAACGCATCTTCAACAATGCACTGTAGTTCACGCTCGATAATAGCAAAGGCTTGTTGGGTCTCAAAAGCAGGAAGCTGATCTTGAAGCAGCATCAGCTGTTCTAAATAGTCTTGCCGAACCAGATCGGGTCGGGTTGAAAGCGCCTGACCAATTTTAATAAATGTGGGTCCTAGGTTTGTCAGCAGCTTACGCAACTGCATGGCGCGCAGAGGCATATTTTGTTCTGTTTGTCCTACCGATTTGTCGAGCTGAATGCCCCACACAAACCATCCAAACATGAACGCTACTCGCAGCGATCGCCATATAACTTTCCACGGACGCCAAAGGTAATATTGGGCGATCGCCTTGGGGTCATACCGTTTAAAGACAGTGCTGTTGCGGGATGTTTCAACACCGAGTGAGGACTCAATCACAGGGTCTTTATGCCTCGTTTTAACGCTGTATTTGGCAAAACCAATCAATCTACATTTAGAAGTCAGGTTATCTGAGCGCAACCCTTCGCTTCAAGATATAAAAATCTTAGCTTTACTTAAATATAGTATAGAAAACTACAAAAAAAGATGCGCTCCGGTGAGGGTAAGCCGAATTATCAGCCGCACTAACCAGAGCGCTCAACATTTTAAAGGCCTATTTGGCAAGGCGTTGAGCCAATTACCACATCCCTCTTTTGATCGGTGAAGGGATATTGCCTTTGCCAGCAGAACCTGGCTCTACTGCTGCCGTCTGGAGAAATTCCTGCATATCGAGATAGCGTTCATCAGAGGCGTTCACTGGCATTGGGCTAGCAGTGCTTTCGTTTAAAACTGCGCCTGAGGCTTGAGTCCGAACCCGCATGAGCTGTTTGAGCGTGGTCATTGGGTTGGCCGTGGGCTTAAGGGTAAACAATACCCCCGCACAAGGGCCTCCTTTAGACGCAGCAACGCAGATCACGGGCTGACGATTTTGGTAAGACGGCGTGAGATAGTTCAGCATGCCGTTTTGGTAGTACTGCTGAAACTTAGCAGACACCATTTTGCAGCGAGCTTGGGCAGAATAGCCTGAGCGACCAAAGTAGTTAGAAGACCATCGCACCACAGGGACATAGCCTCGGGAGGTTAGTGCCACAGTAGCGGGTGCGCCTTGGCTGGTGCCGCAGATAAACTTAGCGTCGCTGCTTTGGATGGGGACAGCATGAGTTGGGGCGATCGCACCCACCAATACCACACCCGCAACCATTGAAAGGGTAGAGACAAAGGCAATGTTTCGGAACTTCATACTGACCTCATGCACACGGCAAAATACATCTCTATCTTTATTGTTTCGTATTCGTCGGTATTTCGTCGTTACCGGAAAAGAAACGATATTTTTTAACTCTGCTACAGAATGTCACATCTTTGCCTAAAAAGGTGTGACGCAGATCATCATGCTCTGCTCAATTATCTTGAGATGCAGTGACTGGCTCAAAGGAGCGCCGCCTTGGCGTTAGGGCACCAGCGCATTGGCAGCTTTAGCCCAGCTAATATCTTTGAGGGTAATGCCCCCTGCGTCGTGGGTGGTTAAATCGACCGTTACTTTGTTGTAAACGTTGAACCATTCTGGATGGTGCCCCCCACTTTCGGACACAAGCGCCATGCTTGCCATAAACCCAAAGGCCGCAATAAAGTCTTTGAACTGAAACTGTTTATGAAGCTTGCCGTTTTGAATAGACCAACCTACTAAGGATTTAAGTTGAGCGTCTAGTTCTGCGGTTGTAAGCACTGGAACAGCCATGTTTAAGCCTCTTTTGCTATACGTAAACTATAACTATCTCTTCAGATTAACGAATGCAGTGTAGCTAATGGTTTATTGCTTGGGATGCATAGCAATTTTGGGGATAAAAAGTTACGCGAAATAAAGCACTTCGGTATCACTGTATTCTTGAAAAAGGAAACGCGGGCAACCATTGTCCTAAATGTGTCTCCAAGGCTTAACATTGCACCGAGAAGACTGCACAAGACCATGAATATTGGGAGCTACGAGTCAAAAAAACGCTTTTGTCAATGCCTGACAGAAAGCCATGTTCCAGGCAATTTAAGCAGCCAACATTGGCCTACGTTAGAGCCTTCGTTGATTGAGCGAATCCAGAGCCTTCCCTTTTGGGGAGAGTGTTTGTTGACACAGCACTATAGGGCACAAATTGTTTGTGCATTTGCCCAAACCCTCAAGGATCCAATGGTTAAAGAAGCGGTGATGCTTCAGGGGGAAGAACAAAAGCGTCTGATTGCAACCCTTCAGTCTTTCTTGAACACCTATCGCATCCCATCCCCAGCGCTTCCCGTCGTGACGATTCCGAAAAATCTGGAAGCAGCCTTTATTGAAGTGGCGTATCAAAACGCTTTAGATTTCTTTTGGATGGATGGACTCAGAGCAGCAGCTCATCAGGCTAAGCTTATTCCTGACGAATTAAATCAGCATCTGAGTCTGCTTTTTGCTGAGCAGACCCGCCACACCGTTTTTTTAGTGAACTGGATGGCCTATCAAAAAGTGAAGCTAAAGAAACGCTGGGGGGAATGGCGTGCAGCACCTGCGCTGTGGAATCGTAGCGGTCTGTTTGTGAGGCTGATGGCAGCCTTTAGCGCAAAAGATATAGACGAGCGCCCTGACGCAATGCGCTGGATGGTGAGATTTAGCCCAGAAACGTTTCTAAGCCTTTGTCTATTTACGCAAGAGCAGCGGATGCAAACCTTTGATGCTGAACTGCTCCAGCCACAGCTCAGCGTTAACGTGGCGACGTTTGCCCGTGAGATCTTCAAGGTGTGGCCTAAACGAAGAGTTGGTTCGACTGTCTAGGTTCCAGCCCTCTGGCTCAAACCTTCTGACTCGAATCATTTGCTGACCGCTTGTGAAAATAGATAAACCTAAACAGGAATCACTGAAATGGAAAATGCACTGCCAGATTGGGTACTTGGGGGCGCTGCGCTCTTTATTTTGATTGGGGGGCTGCTGATGCTGTTTAGCGGGGTTGGCAGTATGGGAGATAAACCCTGAAAGCTGTTTGACAGCATGAAGCATGGGCTAGTAAGCCAGACTACACGCAAATAGACCTTAAATCTGTTACGTTCCGGTTCAACCACGGGGCGAACCCAGACTTTCTAGGAATGGGTTGTAGTCGGCTCCCTTCAGCATGGAAGGATGAAACATGATTGAGGCTAGCATTGCTGCTTGTCTGCTGTTTTTAGGGGATTTTCTATCGACGTTCTGCTACCACGTTCCTGAACACGTTTTTGGGAGTCTTCACCTCAAAACGCACCATACTTCCAAACAAACCTTCCACCACTACGCAATTTTGACAGTTAACGCCCAGGTGCTTTTGGATGGCATTTTGGGCGCACTCCCCTATCTTGTGATTGCGGTACCCCTTTGGTCATACTCCCCTATCGGCACTATCTTGGGGCTTTTGCTAGGGCAGCTTCACGTTTGGTGGAGACACGCCTGTGTGATGAATTGGCAGACGCCTAAGGTTATAGCTGTTTTGTGCCACGTTTTGTTTATCACAACGCCTGAGCAGCACTGGCTTCACCATCAAAAAACGACGGTGGGGTTTGGGGATATTTTTACGTTTTTTGATTCGCCTGCTAGAGCTTGGTTCCGTTTTTTGCGTCTGTTACGGTTTCAGGTTAGAGCAGGGGGGCAAAAAATGGTGGTGAGACTCTAAAGATTCAGCAGATTGCCTACATCAGCACCGTATCTATCCCTGAAAATGGGGGCTTAACTTTAACGTTGAGGGCGGATGAATCAGGGGTGGATCTATCAAGATCGGGTGAGGGCAACGGAGGCAGGGCTGACGGTACTGGAATTCTATACCCGTCTGTATCGTCACTCTAGTAAGGCAGATTGGCAGCGCCGGATTGAGGCTGGACAGATTTTACTAGATGGGATTCAGGGTTTCACAGAATCGTTGATTCAGGCGGGACAACAGCTCAGCTATCATCGTCCGCCTTGGCAAGAGCCGGAGGTGCCGCTGTCTTTTGAGGTTCTGTACGAAGATGCTGATTTGTTGGTGGTTGCGAAGCCTTCGGGGTTGCCTGTGTTGCCAGGGGGCGGTTTTTTGGAACATACGCTGCTGCATCAGCTTCGGCGTTGCTACCCGCAAGATACGCCTGTGCCGATCCATCGTCTGGGCCGTGGAACGTCGGGGCTTATGCTTTTGGCGCGATCGCCCCTAGCCAAGTCCCACCTCAGTCAGCAACTGCGAAAAAGCACGGCGGGGGGTGGTCTTTTGGTGCATAGCCATCGCTCCATCCATAAAACCTATCGCGCTCTGATTGGCACGGGTGACATTCCCGATCGTTTGACTATTAACCAACCCATCGGCAAAATCTCCCACGAGCAACTGGGCTACATTTATGGTGCAACCACAGATGGACAGTTTGCTCGAAGTGATGTTCAAGTTGTGCGACGAGACTTAGAAAGTACCCTTGTCGAGGTAACGATCTTTACGGGCAGACCGCACCAGATTCGCATCCACATGGCGTCCGCTGGGTTTCCGCTGTTGGGCGATCCGCTGTACGGGTTAGGGGGTATTCCAAAGCCTTTTTCAGAAGATTGTGATGCTAAACAGCCAGTCCCAGGAGACTGCGGCTATGCGCTTCATGCCTATCGCTTAGCCTTTCTGCACCCCTGCACGCAGCAGTCGATGAAGTTTGAATGCCTGCCGCCTGTCAATCTCCGCTAGGCTAAATGGTAGGATGCTGATCGCCTTAGATCTGTTTGGGCATGGTTCCCTTGAGCTACTATCGTCAATCTGTTCAAGCGTTTTCGGTGAGCTATCTTAGTAAGCTCCAGCGCCGTATCTTAGACTGCCCTTACTTTGCCGTCAATAATCTCAACCGTGATTTTGTCAATACCAAAGGGTTTTCGGTGGTGTTTCGGCGATCGCATCTTTCAAGCGTCACCGAGCAGTTCCCATACTTTGGGCGCTACCTAGAGCAGGCACTACAGCCAGATTGCAACGCCTTTTACCTCAATCCGCTCCTGCTCAAGGCGGGTTCGCGGGTGGATCCGCATATTGACCGATCTTTACGCTCTTACTGCAAAACCATTGAGCCACCCGCAGTGGTCAGCGTGCTGTATGTATCGGTTCCTGAAGATTTAGAAGGGGGAGAACTGGTGCTGCGATCGCGGCGGCACCAGGTGGGGCAAATTCGACCCCAAACCAACATGCTCCTGTTTTTTCAGGGAGACTTAACCCATTCGGTCACTGCCGTAGTCAAGGGGGGCGATAGCTGCGCACCAAGAGTCCGCCTAAGCCTAGTGTGCGAGCAGTACAACCTTGAAGACCATGAGCTAGAAGATATTCCAGAATTTAAGCTAGAGTCACGGGCTGCTGCAACTGCTGCCAAGCGCCAACGCTAAAGCTTGATGGTAAAGCTCTCGCGTTTATGAAAATCTGCCTTTGTGCTGGGGTGGGTTAAAGCCCAGTGGGTGATTTTACCATCCTGGAGCTGCGTGACGGCGCTAATACCCACGTCTAAGACCCGCCCCACGGGGATGATGTCGTCTAGGTCTAGCTTGAGAGACAGCGAAAATGCGTCCGGCTCAGATTCGATGGTGAAGGGAAGGGCTTCATAGGCGGTTTCTTCCTGCATTCCTTGTCGGTAGCTATCAAACTGATAAATATTCCAGTGGCCGCTAGGGGAAAGGTTGAATTCCCAGTAGCTGGGCGAGTTTCTAACGCTCAAGAAAAACTCAAGGCACGTCTGTTCCCAGAGGTTTGCTTTGCGGGCGGGTGCCTCGTCTGAAATCGGAAGAACGACTTGATCCACTGCGCCCAGCAGCGTGTACTGAATTAAAAGAAACGGATCGCGGCGGGCGATGGTGCCGATCACCTCTAGATTGGGGAGCGTACTGTCTTTGCCAAAGGGCGCAAGGGAAAAAATCTGGTCGTTCATCTCAGGTTCTGAAGAAGGGTGCGAAGGGTAGATGATTGAAGCTCAATGCTTTCGGTTAGCTTGAATTGGACGAGTGCCCTCTCTAAGTTGTGGGTGGGATGTTTGACCTTAAAGTAAACGTTGCCGGCGAGGTAATCGGTAAAAAACCGCAGCCCTAGCTCAAACGCAATGAGGCGGATTGCGTCATACAGGTAGTCGTGGTCATGGTCGGTCAAAAAACTGCCGGACGCCGATAGGTAGCCTTGCAAAATTGCCTCTCCTAAATCGGTTTCAAATCGTACCTGTTCCCACTGGTCGGTTTCTTCCCCAAGGGGATTACAGGCCGAGCGGAGGCAGTCGCCTACGTCATAGTGAATAAGCCCTGGCTTAACGGTATCGAGGTCAATCATGCTGATGGCGCTACGGGTTGTGGCATCAAACATGATGTTATTGACCTTGGGGTCGCCATGCATGGTGCGGATGGGCAGTTTGCCCAAGGCTTTAGCATCTTCTAGCACGGTGGTTAGGGTGCGGCGATCGCCCACAAACTGCAAACAGTAGCGCACTTCTGCCGACTGAGGTAGGCTATTGTTCGCCGTCGCAAGTATTCCATCATAGATCTGAAGGTAGCTTGGCGTAATGTGAAATCCTTCGAGGGTATCGACCAAGTTGTCGGGGGGGAGGTCACTGACTAGGCGATGAAAGGTTCCCAGTGCCGTTCCGATCTCTTGGGCGT
>JANNDV010000179.1:0-9144 GCA_031387975.1 Acaryochloridaceae cyanobacterium OTE_75_metabat_521
AGCCCCTCTCCCGCTCTGGGAGAGGGGAGCCGGAGTTTCTTGTTCCCCTTCTCCCGCTCTGGGAGAAGGGGTTAGGGGATGAGGGAATGCAGAGCGTATCGCTTCTAAACAATTCTGTAAGTTATTTAATCCACGATCCTAAGCCGTAGCCTTTCTAGGCGATCGCCGCTAATAGCTGCTCAGGATCGAGCAAAAATGCCGTCACGACGGCTTTGTTATCTAAGGTTACTTCCACCATCTGATCGGCAATGCCCAGGGTGTCGCGATCGCGATAATCAGCAGGGACGGCTCGAAACTCAGAGAGCGGGATCTCTCGCATAATGGGCAAAATTGCTGCCGTAATGCCATAGCGATTTTGGTTGGTTTGGACGGTGACTAAAAACCCTTGAGATTCCTGTGCAGGGCGATCATAAATTTTTTGGTAGAGGTCAAACACAATCACCTCTTCCCCTTCCATTTGGGTGATGCCCAAAAACTTATCGCCACTTTTGAGGATACTGGGCATGGGCGTTACTTTTTTCACCCCTTCTAATCGAAGGGCGAGATAGAGCGTCCCGACTCTAAACACAAGCACCTTTAACGTGGCGACTTTGACTTTGGCTGCTAACATCGAACCGCCTCTAAACAGGTTTGTAGGGATTTTAGTAAGTCTTGCTCTAGATAGGGCTTAGTGAGGTAGTGGTTAGCGCCTAACAGCTTGGCAATGCCCCGATGTTTATCGCTGCTGCGAGAGGTCAACATAATGACGGGCAGAGACGTTGCTGGATAGGTTTTGCGGCAGGCGCTCAAAAACTCAAACCCGTTCATGGTCGGCATTTCGACATCAGAGAACACCGCTTTGATGTTGGGTTCTTGGCGCAGTTTGTCCAATGCCTCTTTGCCGTCAATAGCCTGAATAACCTGGTAGCCAAATTTTTGCAGCGTTAGGGTAACGTTTTGACGGGTGGTTAAAGAATCATCCACCACCAAGACGGTTTGCATATTGCTGTGGTTCGCGGCCTTCACAGCAGGAGGCTGCAATGATGCCTGGGGCTGACGAATGGGGTTGCTATCCATTGGGTCTCGCCACATCGACAGCAGAACTGAACCATCAATCACAGGCACTAACGCGCCATCGCCTAAAATGGCGCAGCCATAGAGATATTTAGGGGGTGTTCCGGCCTGCCCAAAGGGCTTAATCACCAGCTCCTGCTCATCTAAGATTTGGTCAACCTCTAGAGCAACAATTTCTTTGCCATTAGAAATCAGCAGCAGTGGCACTTTCCCGCCTTGAGGGAGAGACATGACCTGCGCTTTTGCAGAAAATCCTCTGGGCAGTGGGTAATGGTGCGAGAAGGCAGAAGGCGGATAGAGCGGAATTAAACGATCTTGGGTGCGGTAGAACTGCTGCCCCTGAATGGTTTGGATGTCTTTATCATCTGCTGCCACAATGGCCAGTAGGGTATCGACGGGGATTGCCATGCAGTAGGTATCGACGCTAAATACCAGCAGTTTGGCAATGGTGAGGGTAAGCGGAAGGCTGATGGTAAAGGTGGTGCCCTGCCCGAGTTCGGAGGCGATCGCAATATTTCCCTTTAGGGTTTGCACTTGGGTTAGCACCGCAGACATACCCATCCCCCGCCCCGACAGATCGCTCACTTGGGCGGCAGTCGAAAAGTTGGGTTCAAAGAGGCATTGGTAAAGCCGCTCTTGAGAGATTGTGACGGCGACCTCTGGGGTGAGCAGATTTTGGGCAATGGCAGCCGCCCGAATTTTCTCAGGGTCGATCCCATTGCCGTCATCGCGCACTTCAATAAAGGTTTGGTTGCCTCGATGATAGGCGCGAATTTCGATGGTGGCGACCGCAGACTTGCCTTGGGCAATACGTTGGGCCGCAGACTCAGCACCGTGGTCAAAGGCATTCCGAATCAGGTGAACGAGGGGGTCGTACAGACGCTCTAGGATAATTTTATCGACCAGGGTAGTTGCGCCGGACTGCTTAAAGTTGACCTCTTTTTTGTGCTTAATGGCTAAATCTCGCACCATGCGCGGAAAGCGGTTCAAAATATCCCCAATGGGAATCATTCTGGCCCAGAGGAGGTCATTTCTAACCTGCTTGAGGGTTTGCTGCTTTTTACGCTGAATTTGCTGAGCATTTTGGGTGATAAGGGTCATGTCCCCAATGCTTTCACCCATTTGGGCAATTTCTTCGAGGGCTTCTTGAAGCAGGGTGTACAGACCGCTATAGGAATCCATCTGGAGCGGGTCGAAGTCTGCGACAGAGGCAAGGTCGGGGTTTTGCATCCCTTGAGAAGGACGATACAGTTCGGGTCTTTGGCTTTTGACATCTGATTGCAAACTCTGATCCATCCAGGTTTGCAGGTTTTTACTGACGCCTTCAAAGTGAAAGAAGCGCTGCTGTAGCCGCTTGAGCTTTTCTTGGAGCTGCTGGCTTTGCAGTAAGGCTCCGTTTTCTTGGGTGACGAGTTCGCCGACTAAGTTGTTGAGCCGCTCTAGTCGAAGAAAATCGACCCGAATGGAGTCGGTCATGTAGCCAGCGGCAGGTGTGGCGGCCTTCTTTTCTGCTTTGGGTGCAGGAACTGCTTCGACAACCGGAAGGCTGGGTTCTGGTGCAGCGACGGCATCCGTTATGAGCGACGGCTCTACTTCCAGGGCTGGCTGTGCCTCGGTGTAGAAAGCTTGGCCTCCGAGCGGATCGGCTTGTGCATGATCAACTTCGGTTGGAAGGGAGAAGAGATCGATAGTCTCAGTGGTTTGACCAAAGATATCTTCTAAAGCGCTGCTGTCTGAAAAATCCCAGTTTTGGGTGGGAGATCCGTCTAGTTCAACACTGGCTTCCCCGAAAATGTCTTCTAGGGAATTTTGATTTAATAGCGCTTCTAAGGGAGCGCTTTGGTAAATTGATTCTTCTGTAGAATGGATGCTTTTTACATCAAAACTACTCAGATCTTGTGCTTGTGTTTCAGTCTGAAACTCCAGATCAGCGGGAGCCATAAACACTTCGGAGAGTTTTTCTAGTTCGGTAGACCCAAAGCCGCTAAAGGCGTTGTCTGGCTGATCTAAGATATCTGTAAATTCTGCCTCTGGCGCAACAAATGCGCGTTCGAGATCTCCTGAGGATGAAGATTCGGCAAGGGCGAGCAGCGCAGAACTAGGACTACCCCCTTGGGTGCGATCGCCCCCTATCACCGCAATCTGAGCGGCCTGAAGCGACTCGATTGCCAGTTGACCGATGGTGAGAACCTGATCAGGGTGGCGTTCTAACGCCTGAATGATGGTTTGGGCGATCGCGCTAAAGCCTGCTAAGCCCAACAGGTCGCCAAGGCCGACAAATACCTCTGCGGTGGCGTGAATCTCTCCGCCAATGTTGCCAATCTCAGGGTGCGTTAAAACCTCCGATAGCGTCTCAATGCCCCGCTGCACGTCGCCTGAAAAGACTTCATAAACAATGTCTACGCCCAGTTCGGCGGCAGTGGGCAGCTCACAGTCTCCGTCTGCCTCAAGCTGAAAGACGGCCTCAAGCAGGGTAAAAATGGGTTCAGCATTTTCCCAGGCGGTTGCCGCATCGAATTGCCCCGTTTGGAGCTGCTCTAAGAGGGGCAGTCGCAGACAGTCGTAAGCCTGTAGCAGCACTTCTTCTTGATCTGCGTCCGGTGGCTCGGTGCGGCGATAGAGGGCGCGGAATACGTCTTCTAGCCGATGGGCAATCTTTTCGATGCCAGGAAGGCCGACGCTACTGGCACCGCCCTTAATTGAATGGGCGGCGCGCATTAATTCATGGATATGGGGAATGTCGTACTGCGATCGCAGGTTGAGTAGCCCCTCCTCCAAACTCTGCAATAGGTCTAGCGCCTCTTGTTGGAAGAACTGGTAAGCCTGATCGCGAATGGAAAGGTCAGTCATGGTCATGGAAAAAACCTCATCCGGAATTAGCTAACCTTAAATTGCGCCACACTGACCTGTAGCCCTTGAGCCACTTCCACCAGACGGCTAAAGGAACCCGCCATATCTTCTGACTGCTTAGATGTATCTGCTGCAATGACAGCCACATCCTGCATGGTTTGGCTCACGGTCGAAGAGGCTAGGGTTTGTTGGGCAGCAGCCTGGGCAATGTCTTGAATCAGTTTATTCACTTGGGTACTCACCGCAGAAATTTGCGTCAGCTTTTGACGGGATTCTTCTACAAGCTGAGTCCCTGCAACCACCTGCTCTGTCCCCGATTCCATGGCTGTAACCACTTCATTGGTTTGGGTTTGAATTTCTTCGACCAGAGATTCAATTTCAGCGGTTGCTGCGGCAGACTGTTGCGCCAGCGCCCGCACTTCTTCTGCAACCACGCTGAAGCCTCGTCCTTCTTCTCCTGCACGGGCTGCTTCAATGGCGGCGTTGAGCGCCAGCAGGTTGGTTTGGGCGGCAAATCCACTAATCAAGTTCACCACCTTAGAAATCTTTTGAGAGGCTTCGCCCAGGCGCTTCACCTTTTTAGAGGTTTGAGACACTGTTTCTCGAATGGTCGAAATCCCTTCTACCGTTCGGTTCATGGCGTCATCTCCATCTTGAACCGCCGCGTTGGCAAGGCGCACCTGCATCTCGGCCTGTTTGGCAAACTCAGCCACTCCTTCACTATTTTGGGTTACAACCTGGATTTGCTGAAGGGCTTTGGCGATCGCCAGTGCCTGCTCGGTCGCCTCTTGTGCCACCTTTTGCACCGTCGAAGCATTGTCTTGCGCCGTATCGGTTACGGAAGCCGCCGCGCCCTGCACCTTTTGCACAATTTGCCGCAGACTACGAATAATGGCGTTGTAGGAGTCAGCTACGGTTCCAATTTCATCGGGGGTAACACTAGCTCGTACCGTCAAGTCGCCTCGGCTGACAGGGTCTACCTCAATCAAAAGTTCTAGAGCACGTTTTTGAATAAATTCTTTAGCTTCTAGCTGCTCTAGGGCACTGGCATCCGCATCGATCCGAGCTTCTTGTCGGGCAGCTTCAATGCGCCCGGTTTCAGCTCTTTGCTGCTGCAAGAGAGATTCTATCTCCGCTGCCATCATATTGATGTTGGCACCCAGCGTCGCCATCTCATCTTCCCCAGATACCTTCACACGGGCATCCAGTTCGCCTTGTCCAATTTTTTCAACTGCGTCGGCTGCGGCCTTAATGGGTTGAACAGCTCGTTCAGCAAGGTATACACCAATTAAACCTACGAGCAAGGCTGCAATGGCCGTTCCCAAAAACAAAGAATTTCGCAGATCTTCAACAGACTTAAACGCAGTTTTAGATTCAATCGTGTAAGTGATGCCCCACTTAAGATCTGGCATGCCCTGAAAGGCTTGGGTGGGCACATAGGCATTGAGGGTTTCTACATCCTTTTGGTTTTGGTCATGACCGATCCAGAAACCTGCTTTACCCGCAGCGCGTTTTTCGGCAAGTCCATCCGGGAAATCTGCATTAGCATCATGACCGACCTGCTCTTTCTCGGTCGCCATGAAGATTGTGCCAGCGCCGTCAAAGAAGTGGTAATTTAATTGATTCTTTGCGTCGCCGTAATTTGCGATGACTTTTTCTAAGTCTTTAACAGGCATCCGAGTGCGCACCACAGCAATGGTTTGGCCTGTCACAGAATCTTTAATGGGGGCAGCAAAGAAGACATTGGCAACCTTCGTTACTTTGGAGATAATCGGTTGGCTGATAAAGGGCTTTCCTGTTTTAATCGCCATCTGAAAATACTCGCGGTCGGCATTGTTAGCTGGGGCTTTTTCAGATCCACCATTAACAATGAGTTTGCCATCTAGCCCATATACAGCAATGCTGTCGTAAATCTGATAGGTTTCAGCAACTTGTGCGAGTATTTTCTGCTTATCCTGAAGGCTTACGGTTGCGCTCAGGGCTTGGTTCCGAAAAATGGGATAGTTCGCCAAAACCTGCACGTCACCATATCGTTCAAAGACAAATCGCGTTAATTTATCGATCGCCTCGTTAGCGAGTACTTGGTGGTTCTCTGTAACTTTTTGCGCTAGTGCTGCCTTGTCAAGAGAGTAAGATAAAATCGAAATTCCAATGGTAGGAACAACTCCTAGGGCGATCGCCAAAACAGTGGCCTTCGCTCGCAACCCTAAGGCAGACCATTTAAAGCTAAGCTTATTGACCTTCGCCGGAAGCTTTTTGCCTACCGAACCAGAGACGTAACCATCGTAGGCTAAGACCTTGTTATCTGGCTGTCTAACCGCAGATTCATTAGAGATAGATGCCTCAGAAAAATCGGTCGCATCCGAAGGTAATTTATCCATAACCATGTTGATTGCTCTCTTGAGTAAAATAGTTAAACAGCGTGAAAAACTTAAGCCTTTGGCTGATCATCAAGGCCGGAGATTTAGTCGAATTTAGGCAGTGGCTTGGCAGAAGATAGAAGATAAATGAAGCAGAAGATAAATTAGACCTTTACTGAAAACAGTCCATCATGGCTTCTGCATCAAAAATAAGCACAAGATTGCCTTTAGGGTCTGACCAACAGCCCTGTAGGCAATGAGAAAAGGACTCTGAAATATGCTGCATGGGCGCAGGCTGAATTTGAGTGCGATCGCACCAAACCATCTGTTCAATTTGGTCTACACCTAGCCCTAGGGTTTGCCCCAAGTGATGAATAATCACAACATTGAGTTTGCCCCGCCGGAGACTTTGGCTATAAAGCGGCTCCATGCCGAGCCAACAGCTAAAGTCAACCAGCCATAAAACCTCTCCTCGCCAGTTGCAAACCCCCATCATGGCTGGGTCGGTATCTGGGATGGGCACAATCTGACTCAAATTCAAACTCAAGATTTCAGTCAGTTGCTGAGTGGGCACCATCGCTTGAGTATTGTCAGGCAGCTTAAAGCGCAAAAATTGCTGAAGCTTTTGTTGAGAAGGAGCAACAGTACTCATCGTCTTAGCCTTGAACCAAAAGCTTAACGGTACGCACTAGCTCGTCGGGCATAATGGGCTTAGTGAGGTAAGCCGCAGCCCCTTGCTTCATACCCCAAAACTTATCCATCTCACTATTTTTGGTAGAGCACATTACGACCGGAATACTTGCCGTTTCGGCTTTTTCCTTCAGTTCGCGGCAAAATTCAAACCCACTTTCTCCGGGCAGAACAACGTCTAACACAATCAAATCAGGCTTGCGCTGACTCAGCTTTACCTTTGCGTCTTCGCTACTCACAGCTTGAATAATTTCAAACCCTGCATTTCTCAACGTGCCGCCAATAATAGCGGCTTCGGTCATGGTGTCTTCTACAAGTAATACCGTTGCCATTGATGCCACGTCCTAATCAACTTTATATGTACGGCTTCATCAGTGAAGTTTCTCTTATGCTTAGGTTGCCCTTTTTCTAGGTAAACTACCAAAATTCAAAATTATTCTCGAAACTTAATATATGCACAGCCAAAATCACTTTTTATGGGATAACTTTTAAGTCTGAGCTATTTTAATCGCATCTGAATTCAATGCACCATTGCCTAAGAGCCTCTGCACAACTTGAGTGACTTTGCCTTGTTCAGGGGGTTTACTCATAAAGTCTGTACTCCCTGCAACCTTGGCTCTAAGGCGGTCAATCACGCCATCATGTCCTGTCAACATTACGATGGGCACATCTTTAAATAATGGGCTTTTGCGCAAAAAAGAGCATAGTTCGTACCCATTGGTATTGGGCATCACGAGGTCTAGAAAAATCAATCTTGGCTTCTTTTGTAATAGTGCAGTGAGGCTTTGTAACGGGTCAAGAATACTAAAGACTTCGTACCCGAGCGGGGTGAGAATGGCTTCTAGTTCTTTACCAATCACGGGGCTGTCATCAATACAGGCAATTAAACCCTGAGATGCGATCGCCTTTGCCACAGCAGGAGGTTTAAAGCCTGGAAATGCCACATCGGGCACTTCACTCAGGTCAATCACATAGCCTTGAATGAAAGGCAATAGGGAAGTGACCACCGTGATAAACGGTTTTTGCATCGTCAGGGCAACATCCCAAATAGTATTTTGCCCTGTCAAGACCTTGGTAAGCCCTTGAAAAACGCCAGGCGAGACCGTATCTTGAAGTTTTAAATGGTTTTTGATAACAGGTGCGAGATCTGGAGATACATCAAAGGCCCAGGCATCAAGATGACAAGAAACGGTCTTACGCCATTGACCGTACAAAAGCGATGCATTTCTAATAATCTGGTCAAGATCTAGCCAAACAAACTGCTGCGGCAGATGTTTTAGCGTCACCCACTGGCACTGAACCTCAGGCTGATCGATGATGTAAAAAAAGACTTCTTGAACGTAACTGGCCACAATACCCTTGGCCTGATCTGGCGTCATAATGCCGTCGTGAACCGCCTGATCAATCACCTGAATTTCCCAGTATCCCGCATCCTCATTAGAGAGCATTGCGGTGACTGCTTTTTGATTCCACTCTGGGGTTATTAAAGTAGGACAAAATTGTTTGACAGCACGAAACCACCTACGATTTCGATGAATTTCTCCAGTGGCCCAGACGATGCGCCCTAGGTAAAAGTAAATGTGCCAAGTGCTTACACTGGATCCATTTATAGGAGTCACCTGAAGGACAAGTTTTCCAGAAAGCTGCATCAGTTGGACGCGCTTTAGATCCTGGAAAAGTTTTGTCATGACAGTGAGGTCGTTATCCACCGATTTAGCCCTATTAATCTATACACAGGAACTTTCTTCTTAGAAAGTTTTAAATTTCAGAATGATGTGTTCCAAAGTAAAAGCACAAGTCTTACTACCTCGGAAAGATATCTTTGCTTTGGATCAAACAGCTGATTTTAGGCCGTAGCTTTAGAATTCCCCCATTAAACCGATAATTGACATGGTTTAATGGGGAATTCTTTGCAAAAACTCAAAAAGTATTTCTAGATACTGTTGTGCACAACAACTAGTATCTAAGAGTCCATGGCTATTACCCATCGGTATTCCCACCGAACTTAAATGGGATGCATGCAGCTATCGGGAAATGGGGGGGGTGAGCATACTTAGGATCAAAGATTTAATAACCTCCAACTTTGACCCTCTCCCCCAGCCCCTCTCCCAGAACGGGAGAGGGGAGTAAGAAGAATCTTGTTCCCCTTCTCCCGCCTTGGGAGAAGGGGTTAGGGGATGAGGGAGTGTAA
>JANNDV010000180.1:0-7907 GCA_031387975.1 Acaryochloridaceae cyanobacterium OTE_75_metabat_521
AAAACCTTTGATGAACTGCTAGAGCGTCATGGCAAAGGAAACGGCTGCGAAATTTGTAAACCTGCCGTTGGCTCTATTTTGGCTTCGGCTTGGAATGATTATGTGCTAATGCCCTCCCATGCGGGGTTGCAAGATACCAATGATGCGTTCCTCGCCAATATCCAAAAAGACGGCACCTACTCGGTTATTCCGCGTATCCCAGGGGGCGAAATTACGCCCCAAATGCTAATTGTGATTGGCGAAGTGGCGCGAGATTTTGAGCTGTACACCAAAATTACGGGCGGACAGCGCATTGACCTGCTGGGCGCACGGGTCGATCAGCTTCCGTTGATTTGGGAGCGCTTGGTGAAAGCCGGGTTTGAATCGGGTCATGCCTATGGCAAGGCATTACGCACGGTTAAGTCCTGCGTGGGCAGCACCTGGTGCCGCTTTGGGGTACAGGATTCAACGGGGTTGGCGATCGCCGTTGAATTACGCTACCGAGGCTTACGCGCACCCCACAAGCTCAAATCAGCAGTATCTGGCTGTACCCGTGAGTGTGCCGAAGCGCAAAGTAAAGACTTTGGTATTATTGCCACAGAAAAGGGCTGGAACCTTTACGTCTGCGGCAATGGCGGCATTAAACCGCAACATGCCCTGCTCATTGCAGAAGATGTCGATCAAGAAACGTTGATTCGCTATATTGATCGCTTTTTGATGTTTTATATCCGCACCGCAAACCGATTAGAGCGCACAGCAACTTGGCTCAATAAACTCGAAGGCGGCCTAGATTATCTCAAGCAGGTGATCATTCATGACTCTTTGGGCATTTGTGCAGAGCTAGAAGCCGAAATGGCCTATCAGGTTGAAACCTATGCCTGTGAGTGGAAGACTACGATTGCCGATCCTGAAAAACTTCTGCGGTTCAACCATTTTGTAAATTCCGATGCACCCGATCCAAGCCTGATGCGAGTAGAAGAGCGAGGGCAGGTTCGCCCACCATTTGAGCATGAGCGGCAGTTCATTTAGGGGTAGGACTAAGCTTCGATATACTGCTGTTTATAAGATTGGGTAGACCACCATGCAAACGACTTCTGACCCTCAAACGATCGCCCAATGGCTAACGGTGTGTCCGCTCAGCCGAATTATCCCGAATACTGGCGTTTGCGCGCTGGTGGGCGATCAGCAGGTGGCCATTTTTCGGGTGGGGGACGAAGTATATGCGATCGCCAATTACGACCCCTTCAGCAAAGCCTATGTGCTGTCTCGGGGCATTGTGGGCGATCGCCAAGGCATCCCTAAAGTCGCGTCTCCGATTTATAAGCAAAACTTTAACTTAATCACAGGCGAATGTTTTGACGATGAGACGGTGCAGCTTACAGTCTTTCCGGTGCGCGTGGTCGAAGGTCAGGTGCAGGTTGGTGTTGAGTCAGGTCAGTCAGGCTAAGTTTATAGGGCGCAATTAGGGCGAACGCGAGTAATTTGGTCAGGGTGATGGACGAGTGAAAGATTTAGCAGACATGCCGCCACCTGAAGATTTTGAAGCGCTGGTGGAACAAATAACCACAGCCGTGACTGGACTGATGTGGATAAGCGAAACCGATGCACCCTTTGAAGTTTTGCATTGGACTGATATCCCCCACGATGAATTGACGCCAGAACAGGTGCTGCATCAGGCACAACTATCACCACAAACGCCTATTGAGACAATGACACTAGATGATTTTTTAGCGCCCGTCATTGAACCCCAACCCTGGCACACTGAAGAAGAGACTCATGTTGCTCAACACTTTCAGGCGCTGAAAGTTTTACTAGCGAAAATGCTCACCAACATTCAGGTATACCGCTGCGGCACAACGGAACTCGATATTTACGTGATGGGTCAGGTGCAGGACTCAGACTGGTTAGTGCTGCATACGACCGCCGTTGAAACCTAATCAAAACAGGTGCATGGGGTAAGGGCGCAATACCTTGCGTCCTTACGGGGCAGAGGCGATCGCATCAGGAATAGTTGCAGAAGGGGCAGTAAAAGAGCCGATGAGCACATACTCTAAACGCAGCTTTAGCCACTGGATAAACTGTAAATTGGGGGAGATAATGGCAGCACAGGGCTGAGGACACGAAGCCTTAACCGCAGCAAATTCTGGCGCATCTAAAAACGCAGGCTGCTTCACGAGCCAAAAATCAACTTCTTTATTGTTCTCTTTATAGTAACGATGACGCTCATCGAAGACTTCGTGGAGGGGTTCTTCGTCGATTAGAAATTTTTGGCTAGCAAGAAGGTAGTGGTAGGTCTGCATAGATTCTTATAATGGCTGCGCTTTGCGTCTTTTTGAGTCTCAAGATATTGTCTATTATCTCAAGGTTTAGGGCTTTTATTTCATTGGTAAGACAGAATCATTCATGCAAAGTCGCCAAACGCTATGGTCTAAGTGGAGTGACGGGTTAAGGCAAGGTCTGAGCTTTATGCTTCAGGCGCAGTGTTCTTTGTGCGATCGCCCCTCCCAAGCCGTTTTTTGCAAAGACTGTGCCCGTCGCCTCCAAGCTTGCCGCCGTCCGGCTTCCGTCCTTCAGGTTGAGGATCTACCGCCACTGTATGTCTGGGGAAACTATGAAGGGGCACTGAAGCAAAGTCTGGCACAGCTCAAGTACAGTCATCGCCCTCTTGTGGCAGAACCTTTAGGCCAGTGGCTAGGCCAGCTTTGGCTAGATTCAGGGTTGCTGGATCCTAACTTGGTAGCAGTGCCCATTCCACTCCATGGCGATCGCCAACAGCAGCGCGGCTATAACCAGGCCGAACTGATCGCCCGTAGTCTTTGCCAGGTAACAGGCATGCCATTGCGTGCCAATGGACTAACCCGTACTCTGGCGACAACTGCCCAGTTTGGGCTGTCACGTCGGGAACGCTATCAAAATTTGAGCAATGTCTTTCAATTGGGTACAGATTTACAGAAGCATAAAAGTCAAAAAGACATTGTGCTAGTAGACGATATCTTCACAACGGGCGCTACGCTTAAGTCTGCTACCGAAACCCTTCAACAATCAGGCTTTAGAGTAGTGGCACTGGTCGCTGTTGCCATTTCTGAACGCCAGATTTTTAGGTGATTTCTAGAAAAAATTGCATCATCATCGTAGGGGCGCAAGTTATGCGCGCCCCTACAAAATTGTTAGCTATTCTGCTGGGGATGCATCCGCTTCAGATGCAGCAGCTTCTGCGCCTTCTGAACTGTCAGCCTCAGATGTTTCGATTTCTTCCTCTGCGGCGACAGGTTCAGGCGCTGGCTTGGGAGGCGTATATTTTGGCCCTCTTTGGAGTGCAGCACTAGCGCGGGGAGCGACTTCTTGCTCTTTACGGCCTCCTCGACCGCCTTTATCTCGGTCTCCCCCGCGTTCTCCTCGCTTTTCTCTGTCCTGCGTGGGGGCATCGGCAGACTTAGGGGGCAAGTCTGCGGCTTTAATGGGCTTAGGAATAACTTTCTTGGGTGCAGACTCAGATTCAGGCATTGGAAAAAACTCAACATAACGGCACTAGGGGCTTAATTAGTGTAGTGAATCACCACGCCCTTGAGCAAGTAGATTCCGAGCCGCTGAATGATAAACAGCTAAATTGCAAAGGAATCTCGAGGGGTTGCCGCAGCTTGATGAACCACGGAGATCGCCCGACGGCGCACTTCTAAGATTTGCCCAATTTCCCGCGCAAAACTAGGCTGACGCGCAATCATCTGGTTCACCTGATCGGCAGAAATCATCATCACTTCTAGGTCGTTAATTGCCGTAATCGAGATAGGGCTAGGTTCTCCAGAAAATAAAACCATCTCACCAAAAAATTCACCCGCACTGAGCGAAAGAATCTGATGGTCAATCCCTGAGCTATCTACGATGGATAAGGTCGCATGGCCTGACACAATAATGTAGAGCGAATTACTGGGGTAGCCCTGGCGAATCACTTTCTCGCCAATGCCAAAGTGCTGTAGGGTAACGCCCTCTGAATCATTCTGAAAATTGCCATTCTCTCGATCAATGGGCACAAAATCGGGTAAAGATTGAAGGCTGTCAGTAAACTTTTTGTTGGTACTGCCTTGGTGCGCTGTAGGCCCATGGAAGTGATAGAGGGTACGAATGGGGAAAGGAATATTCAGGTTATTGCGCTGGGCAGCGTACCAAACTCGGCTCATAAAGCGGCTGCGAATGTCCTCAATGTCACCGTAATTGTCAACAAAAAATTTCACCTCATAGGTAATAGAAGAATCGTCATAGGAAAGAGTGAGAATTTCAGGCTCTGGGTTGACCAAAATGCCCTGGGTTGCCAGAGCCGTACTTTTGAGGACTTGGCGCGCCAGATTAGGCGGATCGCCATAGGAAAAGCCAATCTTGACACGCTCGGCATGAAGGGTCAGGGGACGGCTAAAGTTACGGATGATTTCGCCGCCAATCACCTTGTGCGGAATAATCACCATCTCGCGATCAAAGGTTTGCAGCCGCACCGATCGCCAGTTGATATCAATCACCTGACCCGTGAGTTCCCCCACCCGCAGCCAGTCCCCTACGTTAAAGGGGCGCTCAAACAGTAGGGCAATCCCAGAGGTGACGCTGCCCAGGGTGTCTTGCAGGGCTAGGCCAATCACGATAGAGCTAACGCCCAAGGCCGTAACGAGTCCGGCTAAATCAGCCTTCCAGACCGTAGCTAAAACGATCGCCGAACCCAGCAAAATCAAAAACAGCCGCGCTAAATCAATCAGCAGTTTGGGCATTTTTGCCCGCCACGTATCGACCCCAGCCTGCTCAAAGATCACCACATTGAGTAAAGACAGCGATGCGTGGATAACCGCAATCCAGAGTAAGGTTTGGGCGCTTTTGACCACCTGATGGTCTGGGTGCATTTTCAGCACATAGAGCATAAACAGCAAAAAGACGAGCACGGGCAGCAAAATATTGCGCACGATGCGCAGGGTTGCCGCAATGGGGCGACCGCGCAGCTTTTGGCGATGAATCACTTCCCCCAACAAAATGATGAGAAAAGGAAAGCCGAGGATAAGGGCGATCGCCCACACCAAAAGATTTTGAAGCGTTGCGGTACCCATATATCACCGTTTTGTTGAAGGCTGAACGGTCTTTAAACGCCAAGCCGAAAGGGTCTCTTTACTGCCGCTGCGTTCGACATTGATCCAGGCTTCAAAATCATAGAGATCTCGAAGGCGCTGATAGACGGTCTCAGACACTAAAACTTCTCCAACGGGGCAGGCGTCTCTCAAATTGCTCGCAATATTGATGGTATCGCCCCAAACATCGTAGATAAACTTGTTGCGGCCTACAATACCAGCCACCACATCCCCAGAATTAATGCCGACCTGAATATTAAGCTGAAACCCACGCTCAAGGTTAAACCGCCGCATTACAGACTGTAGCTCAAGGCTAAACCCGATCGCCCGTTTATCGTGGTCAAGATAGGGGACAGATAGGCCACAAATTGCCATATAGCTGTCCCCAATGGTTTTGATTTTTTCCATACCAAAGCGCTCGGCGGCTTCGTCAAAGGCTGCAAATACGTCATTGAGAAGATGAACAATTTCGTAGGCCGTCATAGACGCAGAAAGTTTTGAGAAGCCTGTGAGATCGGCAAAAATGACTGCCACGTTGGAGATATCTTCGGCAATATCTTTTTCGCCTAGCTTGAGACGCTTGGCGATCGCCGCCGGAAAAATGCTCAGCAAAAGCTGGTCATTTTCGCGGTTTTTTTCTGCCACGAGGTTAGTTTGAGTGTGCAGGCTATTGAGCATGGCGTTAAAAGACTGCGCCAACTCTCCAAACTCATCGTGAGGGTTTAGCGGCACAATCGTGTCCATTCCCCCTTCCTGTACCTTGCGTGCGCTGTCGATGAGGTGCTGAATGGGCTTTACAAACAGATAGGCCAACGCCATTGCAATGAGCGTCAGCAACAGCATCAGCAGCGTCGCTGAAATGAGCACCTGCCGCGTAAATGAATAGATTGGCTCATAGGCTTCTGAGAGATCAATCTCTGACAAAATCACCCAGTCTAAGCCCTCAATCTTAAGGGGCGCATAGGAGGTAAGCACCGGAATACCGCGATAGTCCTTCAAGATTTGGGTGCCCTGTCGTCCTGTCAAGGCTTCTGTTATTCCCTGGGTCTGCACGTTCTGCTGAAGAATTGAGGTTTTATACTGACTAATTCGCCCAATTACATCATCATTCACGCCCACGGTTCGCAAAGATTCTATGTACGCCTTAGGATCTTGCTCTAAAAAGCGCGATACAGAACGCATGAGGTAATCTTTCCCAACCAGGTAGGTTTCACCCGTTTTACCCAGGCCATCCCCCTCCCATTTTCGGTTCCCCGTCATGACGTTGTTAATTTCATCCACCGGAAGCTGAAATGCCAGCACTCCAATCAGCTCAGATTTATTAAAAATGGGTGCCGCAATAAAGGCTGCTGGGGCACCGTAAGAAGGACCATAGCCTTCAAAATCAATGATTTGTGAGTAGTTTTTCTCTTTAGCCTGCTGCATCTGAGTCATCAGACGGGCTAAATTACTGGTTTTATAGGCACCTGTGGCAAAGTTGGTGGTAAAGTCGGTTTCTTTAAAGACCGTATAAACAACTGTCCCCTGAGGATTAATCAGGAACATATCGTAATAGCCAAATTTCTCAATAATTTTACGAAAAATGGGGTGATAGCGCCCGTGAATTTGGCTATAGGCGCTGCCATCTCTTGCCATACCCAACAGGTGCTTTTTGCCGACGGAGTTGGGGTTATTGGCAATGTACTGATACTGCAAATAGCGAGATGCGGCTGATTGCGGCAGATAAGATTCCAGCACGGGCGACCCAGCTTCTGCTTTGGCGAGGCGCTTCAGAAACTCCTGCTGATAGTAGGCCGTAAGCTTTTGATCCGACGCAGCGGGAATTTTGACAGACTCTAGCGTGCGATGGGCTTGGGTAAATTCCTGCATTGCGGCAATTACCGCCGGATTTTCGCTGAGGGTTTCAGTCTGATTTTGGATATTTTTAAAGTAAGACTCAATTTGGTAGGCTTTAGAAGCCCGTAGGCTGGTGAGCTGACTAAACACCCGACTAGTAAGGTTGGCCTGACCGCTTTGATAGCCCAGATAAGCCGTTACTAAAATCGAAAAGCTGCTAACCCCCAACAGCATTGCAATGAGTTTGGACTTAATGCTCAGATAGTCGAGCGATCGCATAGCGGTCTTCACACTAAGGAATGAAAATAAAATAACATCCAGTTTTTGTAGGGGCGGGTTTTGCCGATCAATCTAGGATTCTCCAACGCAGTATCAGCTAAACCCGCCCTTACAGACTGTATTGATTGAAGCAGACTCACCAGCGGATTTTCAAATAAAAAGCGCCCGCAGTGTTTGCGGGCGCTCTTTAGAAAATCAATAATTTCAACCGTTACCTACCGTACCGCACCATGTAAGTGATCTACCCGAATGGGCTTCATCAAGAACAGGCTGATCAACTGCACCCCATTAGAAAGGTAGGCAGGTAGCTTTTTCAAAAACTTAATGGGCGCTGGCGCATTAGATGCTGTCACGGCACTAAGTTTATTGTTGTTTTCGATGCAGGTTTCAAGACGGCTATAGAACTTAGGGTTCTCAACGTCTAAAATGACGGGGAAGATCCGACCCGCAGTCTCGTTGGTCTTTTGGATGACGACTTTATCGTACTCACGAGCATCTAAGCCCAGGGTGCGATAAAACTTTGCCCGCTGAACGTCGTTCAGGTACATGGTGGCAAACACCGACAGCAAAAATAACCGACTCCATAGGCGCGATTCGAGGTTGTTGATGAACGCAGGCTGCGATCGCAAAACGGCATCAAAGAAGTCACCGTGACGGTTTTCATCTTGGCACCAGTTTTCAAAGAAATTGAAAATAGGGTAAACGCAGTCTTCA
>JANNDV010000187.1:0-11921 GCA_031387975.1 Acaryochloridaceae cyanobacterium OTE_75_metabat_521
ACGGAGGCGATCGCGCAGAAATGACTTCGCCACAGGCTGCTCTAGCAGTGCCTGACGCACCCGCATAATCTCTTCAAAAGACTGCTGTTGCCTTAGCCATCGGCTGATGGGGGCGATCGCCTTCAGCCCCAAATCGACCCAAGGGCTTTCCCACAGCAGCGGTCTCAAATAGCTATAGCGCCCCACAAACTGATCGTCTCGGATTCCGGCAGGGGCAATGAGTGCCAGCCCCGCCAGCGTAGTTAGGGGTGGCGGCATCTCTCGTTCAGGCAGGCCAAGTTTGCCCGTGGTACAGGCGATCGCATAGGCGGCAGCAGTCCAGCCACCGTAGGAATGCCCCACGAGATAGAACTGCTCAAGCTCAAGCGCCGCAATACACTGCTGCACAAACTCAACCTGATGCCAAACGTTGTAGCGCAGCTCCGGCTTCGCAGATTCGCCAAACCCCAGCAAATCTAGCGCAATACAGCGATGATCTGGCAGATGCTCCATCACGGGCAGCCAGTTGCTGCTGTCCCCTAAGAACCCGTGTAGGAACACAATGGGTGTGCCGCCTGCCCCCTGTTCTAGATAGGCGGCATCAAAAGGATTAAGTAGAAGGCGTTGTTTTTGCATTGGGCAGTGCCAGCGATCGTCCGCGCCAGGTCCAGCCCCAGCCCGTTTCTGTTTTGATGATAGAGGCAATGGCGATCGCCGCCACAAGTAGCCCCCCTAACCAGCTCAAACTCCAGTAGCGCATGGGCAGCTCTATTAAAATTGCCTCCCGTCGCCACAGAATAGATTCCCACAGCAGCAGTGCTAGGGCAAAAGCAAAGGGGAGCAGAAAGAGCGCACCGTCTGGTAAGCCAAGGCTAAGAAGGGCAAAACCGCTGAGCAAAATACCGAGCCAGGGCACCACTAAAACAAACACCGCAATGACCGAAATCATCAGCGTTGCCGAGACTTTGCGATTTGCGCCCATGTGGAGATTTTTAGTCCAGCCCTCCCAGAGGGTTGCGAGGTTCTGGTACATTCTGACCTTCACCAGCCCCAAGCCCAGCATGAGGCGCATTTTTAGCCCAAAGGCCTTAATTTGGCGAGCCAGCGCCACGTCTTCGACCAAATCATCAGCAATGGCGCGATGTCCCCCAATCTGATCATAGGCCGCGCGGCGAAACAGCATAAAGGGGCCAGCGGCAAAGGCGGTGCCCGTTTGCACCGGATCGTTCACGGCGGCAAAACTAAACCCTGCGGTCAGCATGCGCACAATAATGGGCTGAACCAACCATTCGGCTAAACAGCCGCACACAATTTCAGGCAGACAGCTAATGAGGTCGGCTTGGCTGGCTTGGGCTTCGGTAATAGCAGCGGCGATCGCCCCTGGTTCTAACCTCACATCCGCATCAATAAACAGCAGATATTCCCCTTTGGCTTGCTCAACGGCCTGAGCGCAAGCCCAGTTTTTGCCACGCCATACTTCTGTGGTGGGTCTGGGGGGTACTGCCACTAAGTGAACGCGAGGGTCTTGGGCGGCAAGGGTGTGGGCGATCGCCCTGGTTCCATCGGTCGATTCATCATCGGCAATCCAGACCTGAAGGTGCTGTGGGTTGGGCAGCTCGCTTTTGAGGACAGATTCAACACAGTCTTGCAGATTAATGGCTTCGTTATAGGCCGGAATGACAACGGCGATCGTTGGTAGGTGGGGCGGCGATGGGGCGAGCGGCATTAGGCGAGGAGCCGCATTGATGGATGCCTTGAAACTTTGATGGAACCGAAAAATCACGTAACCTGACAGACATAGCGTTCCCATACCCAGCAAGGTAAGAAGACTATTAAATTCAGCCCCTGTCATTCAATTTCTCTCAACCGTTAGTCAGAGGATTATCATACCCGATGTGCCAGATGTGCTGATCGAGAAATGCAGTGCAGACGCCATTAAACGGGTACTGGCACGTCAGCTTGTCAAAGAGATGAATCAGAAAACGAGCGTAAGATTCTATGATTGATGGAGACAAAACCCAAGTATTGGGAGCAGTTCTACCGCAACAGTGCAGTTTTAGCGTTTCCATTTCAGCAGATTTCAGCAAAAGCGGATCTCATGTCTCAATTTAATAGTGGGTTTACCCTGTTTCTGAGCCTCATTGTGGAGGCCATTCCCTTTTTGCTGCTGGGGGTGCTGGTCTCTAGCATATTGCTGCTGTTTGTAGACGAGCAGCGCCTTATTGCCCTTATGCCTAAAAACCCATTTCTGGGCGCATTGGCAGGGAGTTTGCTGGGGTTTTTGTTTCCGGTGTGTGAGTGCGGTAACGTGCCCGTTGCGCGCCGTCTGCTGATGCAGGGGGTTTCTGTCCCGGTGGCGATCGGATTTTTATTGGCGGCACCCACCATTAACCCCGTGGTGATCTGGGCGACCTGGACTGCCTTTCGAGATCAGCCCGAAATTGTGGTGCTGCGGGTCGTGTTTTCCCTCATTATTTCTACAACGGTCGCCTGCATTTTTAGCATCCAGCAGGATATGCGCCCTTTTTTACAGCCTGCACTATCGCGGTGGATGCCGGATATTATGGTGCAGCCCAGTTTGTCTGACACCCCTGCCCTGCTCCAAACAGGGACATTTTTGCTCGGTCAGCCCGGACAGCCCATTGCCTTTGATGCAGTTGCCGCCGCCGCCATCAATCGCCCCCACCCTAAACCCAACATCCCGTGGAAAGATCGCCTGCCGCTCCTGCTCGAAAATATGGTGCAGGAACTGCGGGAACTGGGCGGTATTTTGGTGCTGGGGAGCCTACTTGCCGCCGTGATTCAGGTTGCAGTGCCCCGCGAATGGGTGTTGAGCATTGGGCAAGGCCCCGTCACGTCCGTCGTTGCCATGCTGATCTTGGGCGGCGTAATTTCGATTTGCTCCACGGTCGATTCGTTTTTTGCCCTTTCTTTTGCCACCACCTTCACCAGCGGCGCAATTCTGGCGTTTCTGGTCTTTGGCCCGATGTTTGACCTCAAAAGCATAGGGCTGCTGCTGACGATTTTTCGCCCCCGCGCCTTGATTTATTTAGTGGTGCTGATTGTGCAGCTCACCCTGATCTTGACGCTCTTTATGAATTTACATGTTAGTTAGCATTCAAATCAGTTAACACTCCAATGAGTTAGCCCTCAAAGCACACTGCCTCAATAACGGTGCCATATCCCAAGGATTGAGATGCCATGAACCCAACCTCTTCCGTGCCGCGTCAGCGATGGTCAAAACTACCCGAGTGGATGCATACCTTTGCGCTAGGGCTTTGGGGTGCGCTGTTTCTGTACTACTGGCGCTCGGGCAAGTTAGGTCTACTGATTCATCCCAACTACTTTGGCCTCAGTATTGCGGCAGGCTTTGTACTGTTGGCAATTTCTAGCTTCAACATTATTCGTATGGCAAAGCAGCGGCACACAAAAGCGCGGGAGCAGCATCAAACTCTACTGCCACCCCTGCTCATGAGCGGAATTTTGCTGTTGACTGCCGTGGTCGGCTTTTTAATTGCGCCAAAACCCTTTACCAGCGACACCGCCATTCAGCGGGGGCTTCAGGACAGCGCCATTGTGACGCGGGTTCGCCCTCAGTCGTTTCGCGTCAATCGGTCTTCAGAGTCGCGATCGCTCATTGACTGGGTTCGTACCTTGGATGTATACCCAGAACCGGATGCCTATGCAGCCCAAAAGGTGAGCGTGGATGGCTTTGCGGTCTATACCAAAAATTTGCCCCAGGGCTACCTCACCCTCACGCGGTTTGTCATCACCTGTTGTGCGGCGGATGCCTATCCAGTCGGTTTGCCTGTCAGGTTTACGCAGCCCAAAAGTGAAGTCCCTGCCGACCGCTGGTTTAAGATTCAGGGCAAGATGATCACCGAAACGCTAAACGGCAAGCGTCAGTCGGTGATTCAGGCCAAGGCTATTCAGCCCATTCCAGAACCTAAAAACCCGTATTCCTATTGATGAAGGGCAAAGTAGGTGCAGGCGCATTGACAATACGGCCTAAATGCATGGTTTTATGGTCTATGCAGACAAGCAATCGTTTGGATTCGGCAACTGCGCGGTTTTAATGGGTGAGGAATCAAAATGAATCAACCTAATTCGCTGATCTGGCGCTTATCTGCCGGAATAGCGGCACTATTTTTAGGGGCGGGCATGCCCTCCCATGCCGTCACCTTTGGTCAAACAGAAGTGAATCAACGTAAATTTGTGGCGATCGCCGTCCCTCGTGCCTCAGGCTACTACACCCTTCTTGTCTTAGAGCAGCGGTCTGCCGAGAAACCGTGCTGGCGAGAAAGTGGCTCTAGCCCTACCCGTGTTGAACCACTGCTGCTGAACTTTAACTTCACCAAAATTTGTGGACGCAGCATGGACAGCAATGGCTACTCCATTCGCGCGGCGGGTCAAGATTTGGGGCTGAAGTACCAGCTCAGCCTGCAAAAGCAAAAAAATGATGTGGTGCTGCTGGGGCTGCCTGCCCGTTCAGGCACCAGCGGTAAGCCCCTTCAGCTCGGTCGCACTCACGGTATTCGATCCGGCTTTCTAAAAATCGATCTCAATTCTGGGTGGCGTTTTGCCAAACGAACCTACAGTGGCAAGTCCCTAGGGCATATTTACTTCAGTCGAGATACGGCTGCCACCGATCCAATTGCAGTTAGCCCCATTGGGAAAGCCTCCAAAGCCCCACGAGTCGTCTCAAGTTCGAGCCGTCCTTTGTTTGCGTCGTCTATGCCTTCCGCTTCTTCTCCCTCCGCTGATGGACGTGCCTCTTATCTCGTCATGGTAATCACCTCAAGCGCCACTCAGCAGGCTAAGGTTCGTGCCCAGCAGCCCAGCGCATTTCGCACATCCTATCAAGGTCAGACCGTGATGCAGGTGGGTACATTTAGCGATCGCACTAAAGCAGAATTACTCAAGGTAAACCTGACCCGTCAAGGATTCAGGGTAGTGATGGTGACGAAAAGCAAAGCATTCTCAGAATTGGATCGGGCGATCATTCCTTCTGCCATGCCAAAGCCTAACCTTGTGCGGATTGCAGTTCCGAGCAAAAAAGTACCTTTAGGTCATGCTCGTGGCGCACGAGGTATTTATGCCGCAGGCTATTCACCCGCTCGGCGGCCTATGTTACCGCCACCACCGCCAATTTATCGCTAGAGGGAAATAATGAGTCTAAAAAAAGTGTCTGAAAAAGTTGATTTAAAAATGACTAAAACTTAATAAATTGGCCTTTCAAAATCTTTGCAAAACACTTACTTAGAATTTTATTAAGTGAGTATTCGTTATTAAAGATTGTTAAAGGTTAGGAAATCTGAGCCATCTCAAATTTTAGTGGCTCTGAAGAAAAACTTTCAAAATGGCTGACAACCTGCGCTTGTTTTTGCACAAGACCTTCATTTTCGACTTCGCGTCGTCGCTCGTCTTCATGAGAATAGGCTGGCTCTATCACCACATCGTCTGTAATCTGAATCTGGAGACAAGGGATTGTATCTGACAAGATTGAGCTAGCCATCATGCCGGTATGAATCTCTAACTGCCCTTCAGGCGAAGCTTCAAAGAGCAAACGCTGACTTGGAAAGACAACCCGCTCAAAATACCAGTTCGGGATATTTGTGATTCTAGCAACCTGAATTTTGCTGGTTGAATTGACATAACAACAGCAAATTAAATTTGATGTATTGGACGGGACGGGGTCAATGAGCTGAGCCATGGCTTCACCAGAATTTTGTGATATTGACTGATTCCTACTCATCAAGCTAACACTCCTGATCCCTAACTGTTGTAAAGGTGACTACCATCTGATTTCTTTCTGGAGAAAGAATCATGGATTAACATTAGCTTGCCCAATCTCGACACAATTTGCAGCGGTAAGCATGAATTTGTGTGTACAACCCGAGCCTGCCTACGTCATGCTTTATCTTAGGCTCAATTTCTTATGCGCATGGCGAACCTTAATATTCATTCTTTATTGTCGTCATACATCGGGGATCGGTTCCCCGAGATCTTTTGGATTGAGCTATTTCAGGACGTTTGATGGGGTAGCCTAACGCTCGCTTCACCTTGTGAGAATTCAAGACAGAAGACTTTTTTGACGTCTCTTCTAGAGGACTGCTATAGAATGAGAGAGTGTTAAGAAATATTTATTCTGCCGCTAGTCTGAAGGCGGTTAAGCAGCATGGATGCCCGCATTCTTTACGTTCGCCTACCCTGTAACCCCATTTTTCCGATTGGGGTGGTGTACTTGGCAGATCATGTTCATAAATGCTTTCCACAGGCGGCGCAGCGAATTTTTGACTTAGGCACGGTGCCTCCCCTAGACTTCACCTCTGCCCTAGAGCGCTGCATTGACGAATTTCGGCCTGATGTTTTGGTGTTTTCTTGGCGAGACATTCAAATCTATGCGCCAGTCGGGGGACGGGGTGGCAATCCGCTTCAGTATACGTTTGAGTTTTTCTACGCACGGAATTTGTTCTTGAAGGCGAAGGGTGCCATTGGGCTGCTGCGCATTGCCAGTGGTTATTACGGCGAGCTGTGGCGGAATTTAGGGCTAATCAAGTGCGGCATTGCGCGCGCAAAACGCTACAGCGCTAACCTACGGACAGTGGTGGGCGGTGGTGCGGTCAGCGTGTTTTATGAGCAGGTCGCCAGCACGCTGCCCAAGGGAACCATTGTCTCTGTAGGCGAAGGCGAAGCGCTGATGGAGAAGCTACTGCGCGGCGAAAATTTTGCAGATGAGCGATGTTTTGTGGTGGGCGAAACGAAACCCCGCGATCGCATGATTCACGAGTTCCCCGCACCCATCGAAAAGTCGGCCTGTCACTACCCCTACATTGAAACAATCTGGCCAGAGTTTGAGTATTATCTGCAAGATCGAGACTTTTATGTAGGGGTGCAAACAAAGCGAGGCTGCCCCCATAACTGCTGCTACTGCATCTACACCGTCATTGAAGGTAAGCAGGTGCGCATTAACCCAGCAGATGAAGTGGTGGCAGAAATCCGTCAGCTTTATGATCGCGGGATTCGCAACTTCTGGTTTACCGATGCTCAGTTTATTCCGGCGCGCAAGTACATGGCTGATGCCGTAGAGCTACTGCAAAAAATCTTGGCAGCTGGCATGAACGATATCCACTGGGCAGCCTATATCCGCGCCGACAATTTGACTCCAGAACTATGCGACCTCATGGTTAAAACGGGGATGAACTACTTTGAAATTGGCATTACCAGCGGCTCTCAGGAACTGGTAAGGAAGATGCGTATGGGCTACAACCTGAGAACGGTACTAGAAAACTGCCGCGATCTTAAAAAGGCTGGTTTTAATGACCTCGTCTCGGTCAACTACTCTTTTAATGTGATTGATGAGCGCCCAGCAACCATTCGCCAGACCATCGCCTATCACCGTGAGCTAGAGCGCATTTTTGGAGCCGATAAGGTAGAGCCTGCGATTTTCTTTATTGGTCTACAGCCCCACACGCACTTAGAAGAGTACGCCTTCAAAAACAACATGATTCGGCCTGGATACGACCCGATGAATGTTAAACCCTGGACAGTTAGAAAGCTGCTGTGGAATCCTGAGCCACTGGGTTCTATGTTTGGTGAGGTTTGCCTTGAGGCATGGCAACAAAACCCTAACGATTTTGGGCGAGAAGTGATGCGGATTCTAGAAGCGCGCTTCGGCTGCGCTGATTTAGAATCTGCACTAACGGCTCCAATCGAGCGGGACGCCCGTGAATTGGTTCAGGCTTAAAACTTAGAAACTTAGAGCTTAATGGCGTTTGTCAGACTGAACGGCTCATGCCAGCTTTGTGGCGCAAATGACCTGACGCATCTGGCGCATGTTGCCGGGTAGGTCGTAGCGCATGGCCTGCTCGATGAAAATACCCGGCACTGGAATCAATGGAGTGGCTTCAACCGAATAGGTCAACACAGTACCGTCGCCATAATCATCGAGGGTTAACTCCGCAGAAAAATCATGAAAGCTGCCGCGCTCCATCCGAAAGCGGATCTGGCGCTGAAGGTTTTCAAAGACCCGCAGATGAATTTCTACTTGGGCGGTAAACACTAAAAAGTTTTTGCGGGCAGCCTGATAAATGCGACACCCTCTGTGGGGTCGCTGGGGGTCACTCTCTAAAATTTCGCTTTGGACAATATCTGGGAAATACTGAACCCAACGGATATAGTCTGTCAGGTTTGCCCACACATGCGATCGCGATGAAGGCAGGTACATCTGAGCCGTAACTGCCCCGCCGGAGGCACTGTAGGCTCTAGGTTTTAATAAAATTTCACCCTGTAAAAGCTTAATAACATCTGACTCTTCGGGCGTCACCGTGCGGGACAAGTCTGATAAAGCAAAGCTATCGGCTAAAACCATAGTAATTAATTTAAGATTAAGCCAGCCCGCTTAAGCTGGTATTGGCTGCTATCATATTCCACTTCTTTGTGTTTTGCCTATAAGGGCTGCTGGGTATGTTTTAGCATTCCCTTTTGAATCGGTTTCAACAGCAAGAGTGAGCCATAATAACAGGTAATTTAAGGCGTCCATTGTGAGATGCATCACCGTCGGGGGCAATCCGTAAGTATTTTGATGAGCTGAGCCGTTTGGCTAACTCCATCAAGCACGCTACCTTTACGATATTGCGGACAACTGGAAAACAATTGTGGAACAACAACTTGAAATTCTGTGGCATGGTGAAAGCGTGCCCACGGAACCAGACACGGAATCAACGGTGCAATTCCCGCCCCAGCGCCCTAGCCTATTAGTCCAGGCCATCGGTGAAGAGGATGTCAAGATGCCAGAAAATACTCAGAACAATTTTCCAGAGGGGGCAGGATCTGACCCGTCCACGCTCATGTCTTCAGTGTCTGAGCTGTTGAGTGAGGTGACGGTGGCTGAGTCTATTCAGTTGCCTGCCTCTGGAGAGCAGCAGCCTTCTGAAGAACAGCGTATTCGACAACTGGAGCAGGCTTTGTACCAGTGTCAGCTCTATATTGATGAGCTAAAGCAAAAGCTGATCGACCAAGAATTTTTAGAGGGTCAGCTTGCAACCACCGAAACGTTTTCTCATATTCAAAAGCAGGCGATTGAGACGCTGAAGCTCCAGGTCTCTGAGCAGCAGGCGCTTCAGGACGCCTTGGAGACGGCTCAACAGCAGATCCAATCGACTCAAAAGGAGCGAAAGGAGGCGATCGCCCTCATTTCTCAAAAAGAGAATGAATGCTCAGCGCTCCAGCTTCAGATGCTGCAAGAACATGCCGAACTAGATCGCCTGAAGGACACCAAGGCACGGGTTACGGCTCAGCTTGATGCCCTTCAGGGTTCGATGGTGCAGGAAACCCAGCAGCGAATTGTGGCTCAAAAAACAGCAGATCGTCTGCGAACAGAGCTGCGCAATCGGGATCTGTCTACGCAATCGCTAGAGTCAAAACTCCAGCAGGCCGAAGAAATGCTGACCCATCGAGAAACGATGATTGCCGCTCTTAAAGATCGCAACCGTCCCGATTCTCAAAAGGATCAGTTTATTCAAGGCATTAGCACCACGCTCCTTAAAGCCCAGCGCCAAATTACAGAGCTACAAAATGAGCTGGCGAGCCAGTCTATTTTGCAGGTTCAGCTTCAGCACACGGCCTACGAGCTTGAACAAAACACCAAACTTGCCCAAACCCGCTCAGAACAATTAGAACAACAGGTTAATGATCTCCAAGAGCAGGTTTTACGACAGGCGCAACAGGCAAGCGAGTACGAAACCGCCGTGCAGCATTGGAAAACCCGCAGCACAGAAGCAGAAGAATGGACATCCCAAGTTGCGCAATTGTGGGATCGCCTCGAAACGGAGTTTCCTGTGGGGACACTCTCGCCCGATTTAACCCAAACGTTAACTGCACTTTCAAAGTGGTTTCAGGGTTCTAAGGGCAATACACCTGCTCTAGATGCCCAGAGTTCCCCTAAAGAATTTGTAGTCCGGCGATCGCACTGGGAAAACTTTTAACTAAATCTCCTAGAAATTGTTAATCGTCAGGTTGAAAGATCGCTTCTAGGTCGCGTCCGCCATGCAGCACCCGAACAACCTCAATGCCGCCAGAGATGACGAAATAGAAAATCACATAACGACCAAGCGGAAAGCTTCTCATATTTTCCGCCAGTTAATTACGCACACGCCCAATGTTGGGCTGCTCTGCCAGAAGAAGCAGTTTTAGGTCTATCGCGTCAATGAAAGCATCAGCCTGAGCCTCACTGTCATCGGCAATATAATCCCAAATTTCAGCAAGATCGGCCTTTGCACGAGAAAGTTTGATAATTAAGGGCATTTACGCACCTGCAACACTATCGCTTAGCCGTCCGGCTCTGCGTTTGCGTCCTTCTTGCTTAATCTCATCCGCATTCCACGGCGTCGGATCACCGCTTTCGATACCATCATGGATATCTTGTCTTAACTGTTCGAGCTTGATTGCTCTCAAACGGTCTTGCGCCTCCATCATCCGCAAGGCTTCGCGCACAACTTCGCTAGCGCTGTTGTAAAGGCCACCCGCTACTTTTTGGCGCACCATGTCTTCTAACTGTGGGGTCAGATTGATATTGAGCGTCATAGGATGCCCCCTATTGCGAACTACACCTATTCATAACAAGATTGTCAATGATTGACAATCTTTGACAATTAGATCTTAGCCTTACCACCACAGCTTTTCAACCAGTCCCGCCGCTACAAGGGAAATAAAGGAAGGCAGAATAAAGGCCGTGCGCCACACATCCCGCAAGGGCAACTTACGATCTAGCAAAATGGCTAAGGCAAGGGGCAGCGCAAGGCTTGGGATGACCGTCGTCAGGGTAAAAACCGCCGTATTTTGCAGCACCTGCCAAAAATACGGCATGGAGAGTAGCCGCACATAGTTTGTTAGCCCTGTCCATTGGATGCCTGCGCGGGTGAAGCTCCCACTGGTAAAGCTCAGATACAATAGGTAGGCCATCGGCCACAGCATAAAGACCCCTAACAGCAAGATTGCAGGGCTTAAAAATAACCAAGCAGCAAGTGTGTCAGAACGGGGAGAGGGTTGGTTTCATAACCCCTGGTTGCTGTGGGCTTTGCTAGTGCATCGCTATTATCTTGTGTTGACGACGCTATGACCAGTTCTCCCTCGCCTGATTTGGCTTTACAAAGTCTTTGCTCTCCATTGCCGCTCAACAACCCAGGCCAGCAAGAGCACCCTATTAAGATTGGAGTTCTGGCATCGGGTTCTGGCAGCAACTTTGAGGCGATCGCCCAGGCCATTGCCCAACGCCACCTTGAAGCGCAAGTGGCGGTTTTAATTTACAACAATCCTCAGGCGAAGGTGATGGCGCGATCGCAGCAGCACAGCATCCCCGCCCAGCTCTTAAACCACCGCAACTACGCCACCCGCGAAGCGTTAGACCAGGCGATCGTAGATGTGCTGCGGCAGCATGACGTTGAGCTAGTGGTGATGGCAGGCTGGATGCGGGTTGTAACGCCTGTACTGCTAGAGGCGTTCCCCCATCGGGTGCTGAACATTCACCCGAGTTTGTTGCCGAGCTTTAAAGGGATACGGGCAGTGGAACAGGCGATCGCCGCCAAGGTAAAAATTACGGGCTGTACGGCGCACTGGGTTGTGCCAGAGGTAGACAGCGGCGAAATTTTGGTGCAGGCGGCGGTACCTGTGCTGCCGGAAGACACCTCAGAAACGCTCCACGCGCGGATTCAGGTGCAGGAGCATCGGGTGATTGTGGCGGCGATTAATCGGGCGATCATCCAAATTCGCGGCTCTGCCCTAAACACAGTAGCAATAGAGAAAACCTGAAAATGCCTGACTTAAGTAGGTGGATATAAACAAAACTACAGGCTGGGGTTGGGTTTCGGGGTAGCACAACCCACAAAAACAGGAATTGTGGGGTGTGGGGAACCCCAAGCCCGTTGGTTGGGGGCTGAGTTTTT
>JANNDV010000238.1:0-30334 GCA_031387975.1 Acaryochloridaceae cyanobacterium OTE_75_metabat_521
AGACGCTTCATCCCCCTTTCGCGCAGACTGATCGGCGCAGTAGAGCTGTCCAGAATCAGAGAGCGTGGCTTTGAAAAGTTTGCGACAGCTTGGGACAGGGGGTAAACCCGTCAGCCACTGAAAGGCGATCGCCCCAGTCAAAGTCGAGGTTGCCAACACAACCACCCAAAATAGACCTCGAGAGCGTTTGTACGGGAACCGCTCCCAAGCCTCTTGAATTGGCGTAAACATCCTCTTTTTAGGTTCAGCCGTAGTCTCAACTTCAGCCTCTATTTTTGGCTCAGAAGGAGGGGCTGAAGAAGGTTCATTCGTAGACATCAGGGGAAACTAAAGAATAAACAAAATCAAAGCCTATCTAAAGACCGTATCTAAATCTAAAGACAGATTGCTAGATTTTATCTTAGGGCTTTAGGTCTGCAATCACAAACTTTGGGCTTTGCATATAAAACAAAAGAGGTGAGTATTGTAAAACTACACTACACACCTCTTTTATATATTTACTTTAGCTGTAGAGCGCTAAGCACTTACAGAAAATGGATTCTCTAAGCTTTTGCGGCCTGGGCTGCAATCTCTAACACAGAGGTAAATCCATCTGGATCTAGAACTGCGAGCTGAGCCAACATTTTACGATTGAGTAAAACATCGGCCTTTTTGAGATTACCAATGAGCTGGCTATAGCTCATTCCGTGTAACCGAGAAGCCGCATTGATCCGAGCAATCCACAGGCGGCGGAAATCGCGCTTGCGCTTACGACGATCACGATAGGCATTTCGCAGTGCCTTCATGACCTGCTGATTAGCGGTACGGAACAAACGAGAGTGTGACCCTCGGAAGCCTTTGGCTAATTTAAGAATTTTTTTGCGGCGCTTGCGAGCGACGTTACCGCGTTTGACCCGTGTCATGTCTTCGTCCTTGTTTCCAGTGTTGTTACTCTATGCGCAGAAGTGATGCGCTCGAAAATTATGCGTAGGGCATCATAAGGCTGACGTTGCCAGCATCTGTCTCATCTACTACAGCCATATGAGACAGCCGAGTTTTGCGAGAGGTTGTCTTATGTTCTAAGATGTGGTTTTTACCGGCCTTGCGACGCATAAATTTTCCACTACCGCTGCGCTTGAATCGCTTTGCGGCGGAGCGTCGCGTTTTTAACTTTGGCATGGTGTTCCTAGATGTTAAACACAGTCTCTAACTATATGCTGCAAGTAGCCTCAAAGGCAAGCTTTTTGTTTTTATTGTTTTGAATCAAGCTTGGATCGGGTCTTTGCGTTCCCTTAACTCCGAATCTGAATAGGCATGATGAGATAAGTAATTTTTTGTCCAGACACGGGGGATAAGATAGCGGGCATGGTTTCAGCGTTCAGCTGCATTTGAATTTCGCTGCTGTGAATGGCCTTCAGTCCGTCACTTAAATATTTAACGTTAAATGCAATTTCAATAGACTTTCCAGAAATCTGAGCCGGAATGGATTCTTCACCACTTCCAAATTCTGGCGCTTCAGCGGACAAAAAGAGGCTTTGTGCTTCTTGATCTAGCCGAAGCCGAATGATGTTGTTCTTGCGCGCTGCCAGTACAGCAATCCGGTCTACACCGCTTAAAAAAGCCTGTCGATCAACCGCCATCTGCCGCTCGAAGGTGCTGGGCACAAGCTGGTTATAGGCAGGATATTGACCATCTAGCAGGCGGCAGCTCAGGCGCTCAATGCCTTGCTCAGACTTTAGCTCAAACACAATTTGGGTTTTATCAGAGCGTACCTCTACCATTGCGACGGTACGCCCTAGCATTCGCTCTAGCTCTCGGAGTGCCCGTGCCGGCACGGTGACGTCGATGTGGTCGGCATTGCTGGAGTCTGGGAACTGGGCGATCGCCAATCGATGTCCATCGGTGGTTGCCATTTCCAGCCCTTCGACGGAAGAGCTGATGTGCAGCCCCGTTAAAACCTGCTTACTTTCGTCTGTACTCGATGCAAACAGCGTGGATTGAAGCCCATCCATCAAGACTGCCGTATCGACCTGAAGCGGCTCAATGTCTGACAACGTGGGCAGCTCAGGAAATTCATCGGCAGAAAGCCCCTGCATCTGGTAGCGTCCTGAACCGCAGGATAGCGAAACCGCAAGTTCTTCCGTCTCAAGTCGAATTTCTTGGTTCGGAAGCCGAGACACGATTTCACTAAACAAACGCGCAGGCAATGTCAAAGATCCGGTCGTTTCGACTGTTGCAGGGATCCACACCTGCATTCCGACGCTTAAATCAAACACCGACAGTCCGAGGCGGTCTGGTTCTGCAATGAGCAACACATTTGCGAGAACAGGGTGGGTTGGGTTGGTTGGAACAATTCTACTCAGTAAAGAAAGTTTGGAACTCAAGTCACTCTGGGAACAAACTAGCTTCATACTGCCGCTGCTTTAAATCTGCTTCTTAAAAAAATGGCGTTTTGCGAAAATCTGTGACGCGATTGAACCGAATTTGTAGCGACCAACATACTACCACCCTTTTTCTGAACTCTGAGAAAGGCATTCTCTGACAAACTCTCTTTGCTTTAAACGATTCCTATTTCTTTTTAAAACTTTAAAACTAGTAGTTATAGTAGGGGCTGTGGAAACTGTGGATAACTTTTTGAAAGCCTTGTGTAGCAAGCCTTAAAGCCACCTCCCCCCTGTGGATAACTTGTGGATAACTTTGCCGAGTTATCCACAGGCTGTGGAAAGTCAAAAAGTATTCCACAGGTAAGACGAGTTATCCACAGAGTTATCCACAGGTTTGTCCACAGAAAAGGGCAAGTTATCCACAGGCTGAAATGAGGTTTACATTTGTTCATATAAAAATTTATTTTTCTCAGAGATATCCTTGAATTATTTGCAGCGTATGCACTTTACGCTTCGGTTCTTCTATATATAAGAAATTCTGATGTATTGATTTTCGTGAGGAGTAAAAACTCAGAACTCTTTATCCAAAGCATTCTTTGCTGATTTTAGGTAAGTTGTCGTTTGCGATGATGTGCGATCCTAACTATCATGCAGATAGGAGTTCTAAGTTTTGTAAAGTTGCTTGAACAGAAATGCTTTGAAAATAGACGCAAATTTTCCGCAAGATGACTTGTCTTGTGTCCCAGACTGGCAGCGTTTAGAGGTGAACTGGATTGGCGATCAGGTGACATTGCTGCATGGTGTGCCTCGTCATTTGTTAACGCCGCCCTGGCAAGTCTTGGTGTTAGGAGACGGTTCTACCACCCGCCATCTTCAGCTTTTGACGGGGGAATCTATTTCTGTGGATGTGGTGGATATGTCTTTTATTGGCATGCATGCAGACCACGCACCAGAATTGATTCAGGCTGTGCCTGGACCACGTTTAAGGCGGCAGGTTTGGCTCAAGACGGCTTCGGGTCAGCGCTTGGCCTACGCCACATCTTGGTGGGAGGCGAGTCATGTCGATGAGTATTTGCATAATCGGTCTATCCCCATTTGGTCGAGCTTGGCGAACCTGCGCATGGAGCTGTATCGAGATGTTCGAGAGGCTTTTCTGGGGCATTCTGAAGCGTTGGAGACGGCGTTTGGATGCCCTGGGCCATTTTGGGGGCGCTACTATCTGTTTTGGCATGATGGGAAGCCGCTGACGCTAATCTATGAGGTGTTTTCCTCCTGTCTTGAAGCGTATTTAGGCGAATCTTCGCCCGCGCTTTGAGTGATTTTAGGGTGGTGCGTTCGGTGAATCAGTTGAACCATTTGAGACTCAATTGGTCTCGGGAATAAATACAAACAATCAACCCGTCAGATGATGTCTGACGGGTTGATTGTTTGTATTTGGATTGATTTGTCTGCGCGAGCACTAGATAGGGCTTAATTGAAATTAAGCGTTTTTAATGGTTTTCGCCATGTCCAGGTAAGACTTCATGTTTGCACCAGGACGGCGGCGTGCGCCAAAGGTCTTGTAGTTGCTAGCAGGAGTTGGTGCAGGGGGATTGGTCACGGTGACTATGGGCTGCGGGAGATTAAGCGCGGCTGCAGTTACAGCGGGAGCAGGTTTGGCCTTGGCTTTGGTTTTAACTTTCGCAACAGGTGCTGGCGTAGGCACTCCTTGAGCATCTTCTGCTTCTAGGAAGAAGGCTCCGCTCTTTTTTTTCTGTTTGGCTGGTGCTAGTGTCTCGGCTGGATCTTTTTTGGAGGACAGCAGCTTGAGCGGTAGCGTAACCAGGGTGATGGGCAGCTTGAGAAGCGTAATAAAAATTCCAAAAATAGAGACAAAGATCTTTTTAATAGAGCCGATCATGAAAATTTCTCCTGAGCCGTGCAGTGTTGTGCCGATGCAATTGGGTGATAAATAGAGTGTAAATTAATGAAGTCAGTAGCGGCGGGTTAGGCAATGTCATCAGCCTGAGCAAAGACCGTAACCTGTCAGACAGCGAGTTTATTGAGTCTAGACTCAGGTAGCGGCAGCGTTACTAAAATTATCAGGTGTTGATGTACATCCTGAAAAGCTAAACGTTTCGTTTCGTAACAAAGTCTGAGCCAAAAACTTAGACTTTGGCTCAGGCTTTGGGGGGATGGATTTGACCTTTGCTCGGCGCTGTCGCCTAAGGGCGGATGGCTTCAATTCGGCGAAAGTCACTTTCGATTGCTGTCCACAAGGATTTATTGTGGGGGTCTGTTTTGAGCGCTTTTTTGAGATAGGCACGAGCCTGGGTCAGCTTACGGTCTTCGATGAGCTGGCGACCCCAGCGCTGGTAAATAATGGCCTGCCACTGACGAATTTCGGGGTCGCTGGGGAGACGTGCCTGTAGCGCCTCAATGATGGCGATCGCCCGTGGTAAGCTCCTGCGCTTGATGAGATCTTCGAGCTGACGGTAGGTTTCAAGCTTCAGCTTTTGGTCGGCAAGGGATAAATCTTGGGTGGGAGGTGTGGCAGCTTCGGGTTGAGGATGGGGCGGGTTCTGAGGGACTTGAGCGGATGAAGCGGCGGCGGTTTGAACTGAAATTTTGATGTCTGGAACGGGTTGTGGTTGTGGGGCTGATGTGGGTCTAGCTGAGGTTGGCACGGGGCGTGCAGCGGCAATTTTACCTAGCACTTTATAGGCTTCGGTAATGCGAATAAACTGGTCGTGGGCTTTGGTATTGTTGGGGTTTACATCAGGATGAAGCCGACGGGCTAAGCGTCGATAGGCGAATTTGATGTCTTCTAGACTGGCGGCTGAGGTGAGTTCCAGGAGCCGATAACACTCGATAATATCCATCAAATTTTGAAGCCTATGAAAGCCAGCGTGTCTATATCCCTTGGTTTTAGAGTGGTCAATCTAAATCGGTTTCTTTCACTAAAGTGCAGGAATCTCCGTACTGCCAGTCTGTTTGCACTACATTAACATTTGTCCTGTAGGGTCACAATTTCATGTGGAAAATGCATGTAGCAAAACACGAGAAAGATGATGGAGCGGCAACTTCAACCCATAAGGCTGCGTCTTTAAGATTGAGTTAAACGTTCTGGCTTTTATGCATAAGCAATAAAAAAAATGTTGAAAGTTTGGTCTATTATGCCGCTGATCGCGTTGGGGGGGAGCGCAGCTATCGCCGTCTCCCAAACGGTGGCTGTTGCTGTGCCTGTGATTGCCCAGTTCCCAGCCTTGGAAACATCTGTGCCAAATCGCGTCGATCCCTCATTTCCTGCGTCGATTGGCAGTGCGGTATTGCAGGCGGCTGCGGTTGAGTCTGGTTTGCCGCTAGAGCAGCTAACGCTCTCTCAGGCAACGTCTAAAACGTGGTCAGATGGATGTCTGGGCTTAGCACCGCCGAACCAACTGTGTACTGCCGTCTTGGTAAGGGGCTGGGAAGTGAGGGTGACGCACGAGCGCCAAGAATGGGTGTATCGCACCAGCGCAACGGGACAAAAAATTATGTTCGATCCGGCAGGTGGTCGTTTAAGTCGTTTAATTGTGCCCCCCGCTGAACAAATTCCCCTCAACGAACGCCCCCCTAAAATGGATCGTTCCGTTGTGTTTCGGGAGATTAAATCCGGTGGTTTTGCTGGGATTACCGAAGAACTCAGGCTTTATAAAGATGGGCGTTTAGTCAAGCACTCCCCTCTCAAAACGCCAAAGCCAGCCGATGGGACATTAATTCGCACCATCCCTAAGCAGAAAGTAAGGGCGTTTCAGCAATTATTGATGTCTCGTCATTTTGGACAGTTTGATGGGCTGCGTTATCCGGCTCCTAAAGGTGCTGCGGACTTTTTTAGCTATACCTTAGGCAACTGGCAGACGACCGTGGAGTATACAGATATTGGCCCAAAGAAATTGCCGACGGATTTAGAGCAGGTGATACGGACATGGCGATCGCTGGGTTCACCTCGATGATGTAACGCAATAGAAGGCACAGTTTCTCCAACCATTTAGCTATAAAATGAAAAAAAAATCTAAAAAAGACTAGCTAAATGACGAATGAAGAAGTTTTTGAGTTCTTTGAACGAATTTTAGATGATTTTAATCTCAATAAAATTCAAAAAGTTGTTATCACAGGTGCTTGGGAAGGAAAATCCTATGCCCAGATTGCTGACCACTACGGTTATGACTATGGCTATGTTAAGGATGTGGGCGCAGAACTATGGCAGCGCTTGTCTGATGTATTAGACAAAAAAGTGACAAAACTGAATCTAAAATCAGTTTTGTCTCGATACACCAAATCGCTGGGTCAAGATGTGACCCAACAAGCGTCTCTATGTCGCCAAGACTGGGGAGAAGCGATCGATGTTTCAGTCTTCTATGGTCGTACCGTAGAACTCAAAACCCTCAATTCATGGATTGCTGATGATCGTTGCCGTGTCGTCTCAATTCTAGGCATGGGTGGAATCGGTAAAACGGCACTTTCTGTCGTTGTTGCCCAGCAACGGCAAACCTCCTTTGAATTTGTAATCTGGCGATCGCTCCGAGACGCGCCCTTGCTCAACGATCTACTGGCAACGCTCATTAAATTTCTGTCGAACCAACAAAAAATTCATTTCCCCGAAAAAACAGGCGAAAGAATCTCCTGTTTAATTGAGTGTCTGCGTCAATCTCGTTGTCTCATTATTCTAGATAACTTTGACGCTCTACTTAATAGCAATAATCGGACGAATCTCTATCGTGCCGGATATGAGAACTACGGCGAACTCCTTCAACGCTTGGGTGAAATTCCCCATCAAAGCTGCCTCTTATTAACCAGTCGAGAAAAACCAGATGAAATTGCGGCACTAGAAGGTCAAACATTACCCGTTCGCTCAGTTCAGCTAACAGGCTTGAGCACTATTGAAAGCCAAGGAATCTTTATAGCAAAAGGGCTGAATATTGTAGGTGAAGACCTTCTAAGATTGGTCAATGTCTATAGCGGAAATCCTTTAGCCTTAAAGATTGCATCAACATCCATTCTAGATTTATTTGATGGGCAAATTTCCAAATTCTGGCAACAGGGAACCCACGTTTTCAATGGTGTTTATGCACTAGTAGAGTCGCAAATCAGAAATTTATCTGCTCTTGAAGAACAAGTAATGTTCTGGCTTGCGATTAACCGAGAGTCTACACTGATCGCTCAATTGCAGACAGATATTATCCCCGTTGTTTCACGAGAGAGCCTATTAGAAGCACTAGAACGACTAATTCGGCGATCGCTCATTGAAAAAACCGATATGGGCTACACTCTGCAACCCGTCGTCATGGAATACATGAGCAATCAACTCATTGACCGAATGTATGAAGAACTGACCACCGAAAAAATTCAGATCCTCATGCAATTTCCATTGCTCAAAGCAAACGCGAGAGAATATATTCAAGAAAGTCAAAAACGAATTTTTATAGCGCCAATCTTAGAGAAGCTTACAGCAAGATTCAGATTTCAAGATGAGGTAGTAAAAATACTGAAAACCGTTCTTTTGAAGCTTCAAAAAACGTTCCCATCTGTAGCTGGTTATGGCGGTGGCAATCTCATGAATCTCCTTAACTATATGGAGATTGACTTGACTAGATACGATTTTTCTAAACTCGCTATTTGGCAAGCAGACCTATCCGGCGTTAGCTTAAATCAGGTTAATTTTTCCAATTCGGATTTAAGCACATCCGTTTTCTCAGAAACTTTAGGAGGAATCTTATCCGTTGCTATATCATCTGACAGCACATTACTCGCCGCAGGTGATACCAATGGCGAGATTCGAGTTTGGCAAATTGCAGAGGCTAAAGAACTCTTCAAACTAGATCGATGTTCCAGTTGGGTATGGTCGATTGCCTTTAGTCCTACAGAAAAAATTCTGGCCTGTTGCGACGATAAAACCGTAAAACTGTGGAATCTTGATACTCAAAGATGGCAAGCGGTTCTTGATGGACATTTGGGCTGGGTTTATAAAGTTGCCTATAGCCCTGATGGATCTTTGCTGGCTAGCGCAAGTACAGACTCAACCGTAAAAATCTGGGATCTTAAAACAAGACAGTGTCTCCACACCCTAAACGGTCATGTTGGCTTCGTCTTTTCCGTTGCCTTTAGCCCAGACGGCAAAACACTCGCCACTAGTGGCTTCGATCAAACGATTCGCCTTTGGGATGTCTCTACAGCGCAAAGTTTATATATCCTCACAGGCCATACCGCCTGGGTGTGGTCAGTTGCTTTTAGCCCTGATGGGCGTACCCTTGCCAGTGGCAGCCACGATCAAACCATCAAACTCTGGGAGATAGAAACAGGAGAGTGTTTCAATACATTCAAAGGTCACAGTGCCTGGGTGTGGTCAGTTACCTTTGGCCCCAATGGAAAGCAACTCGCCAGCAGCAGCGATGATCAAACCGTACGCTTATGGGATTGTGAGACAGGTCATTGCCTCACAACTCTACAGGGGCACACTAGCCGAATTTGGTCTGTAGCCTTTAGTCCAAACGGTGAATTTCTAGCCAGTGGCGCAGAAGATCAATCCATTCGCCTGTGGAATATGCAGACTACGGAGTCTCAAACGCTAAACCTCGCTTCAGGCGATTTAGAAATTGGACAGTGCCGTCGACGCTTTCAGGGCGCAACGAATTTAGTTTGGTCAATTGCCTTCAGTCCCGACGGGTCTAGTTTAGCCAGCGGTAGCGAAGATCAAAAAATTCGTCTGTGGAACCTGGAAACAGGGAAATGCTTCCAAACCTTAGAAGGGCATAGTAGAAGAATTTGGTCTGTTGCTTATTTGCCCCACATTGAAGCCATTACCCCTCCTCAAAACCTATTGGTTAGCAGTAGTGACGATCATACAATTAGGCTATGGGATCTCAACACCTATAAATGTCTACAAACGCTACGAGGACATCTCAACTGGGTCAACTCAGTTGCCTTTAGCCCAACAGGTAGACGACTTGCGAGTGGCGGTGGTGACAATACGGTGAGATTGTGGGATATCGATACTGGAGAATGTCTACAAATTCTCAAAGAACACACTCAATGGATTTGGTCAGTAACGTTTAATTCAACAGGGAAGCTGCTTGCTAGTGCCAGTGGCGATGGCAGCATAAAAATATGGGATGTGGATAGTGGTGAATGTCTAACTACCATCCAAGTTGAGGGTGGTTTTGTATCGTCAGTTGCCTTTAGCCCGACTGAAAATTTAATTGCAGGCAGTTGTGGAGATAATGCAGTCAGGATATGGGATTTCTCTAATCTAGTGACTTCACAAAAGCCCAAGGTTATTTTACAGTCAGAAGATGAGCCAATTAAACTCCTTCATACGCTACAAGGCCATAACAATCGAATCTGGTCAGTTGCCTTTAGCCCTCAAGGACATCTCTTAGCTAGTGGTGGTGAAGATTGTCAAATTAAAATATGGAATGTTGAGACAGGTAACTGCTCTAATACCTTAAAAGGCCATAAAAGCCGTATCCAGTCTGTCGCTTTTAGTCCTAAAAACCCTGTGCTAGCCAGCGGGAGCTATGACGAAACGGTCAAAATATGGGATTTAGACAGTGGAGATTGTCTTAAAAGTTTACAGCCGTCAAGACTCTATGAAAGCATGAATATTAGCGGAGCTGTTGGTTTAACAAAGGCTCAGACAGAAACACTTAAAAGTCTTGGAGCAACGATTGTATCGGCTGACGCATAAAGTCCAAATTTGGTCTATCTGAGAACTCTAAAATCTTTGAAAAAAAGTATTTTATCTAACAGATGATTTCAATATTAAAATTCTTGTCTAACAAGTGCATTGAAAAATACGTTAGTCAATCAGAATATTGCCTTCAGCTTTGATAGTATTAGAGAGAAAAATCTTCAGAAATTTCATGCAACAATAATTATATTATTATTAATAGTCTTTTCATGGCGAATATCAACAAAGAGTAGCAATTATTATTTGTTAATGATAACTGCTACTATTTATTGAATGACTACAGATTTATCAAACTCAATCTCAAAGCTCTCAGTTCTTTAGATAGAAATCACTGTTTCATTGAAGTTACAGGAAAAATATTAGATGGCATGGTATCTGCTCTTCCTGTAACTCCTATATTTATGGCTTCTTTTCTCTTTTCTTCTACTTGTTTGGCTTCTAACTCAGCCTTTTGGGCTTCTTGTTGAGCTATAGAAATCTCAGATTTAGTTTGTACAATTGATTGTTCAACTTGTGCAATTTCTTGATCATTTACTGATATCTGATTTTGACCCTGCTGGATATTTTTGCCAACTTTGTTCAGGTCTTCCTGTTTACTAGTAACTTCTAATTGTAGTTGTTGACTTTTCTCATCAATTTGGGTAATCAACTCTTGATTTTGTTTGATGAAACTCCGAGTCTCCTTTAATGATTTACTTAGTTTTTCAACTGCATCAGCTTTTTGTACAGATATTTGTAGTTTGGCATCTGCGATTGCTTGAGATGCCCCTGACCTCCAATCTGCAATATTAGACGCAGTGAGTTCTATTTGAACATATTTAAATAACTGTTTGAGAGGGAAATATACAATTTTCTCTATTATTTTTTGAGATAATTTTCCTGACTCTTTAATGGAGGAATTACTAGGTAGACTTTCAATGCTATACTGTATATTATTTTTTTGATTGAGATTGATGACTTTCTTTCGTATGCTGGCAGCAAATAATGCTGCTTTCTCAATTCGGTCAATTTTCTTGCCGTATGAATTCATTTCATCTTCTAGTTTTTGAATTTCAGATTCAAGAGTTTTATCGTCAACTATCTTGTTGATTGAATCTACCAGCCTTTGTTCGCGTTGTTTAAGAATTTCATTATTAGACTCAACTGTTGATTTATTTCTGTTTAGAGCTTCAATCCTGTCTTTTAGTAATTCAATGTCATCCTTGATATTAGCTTCTTGGCTTTTGTAGCTGTTTAGCTGGTCATTTAAAGCTTGCTTTTCACGTTCAGAGATGTTTTTTTGACGCTCAAGTTGTACAAGTTTACCTTCTAAGGTCGCTTGTTCATTTGCAGCAGTGGCTTTCTGCATAGCCAATTCATTCAGGCGACTTTGCAAAGCACTTTGTTCTCTTTCTGCTGCTGCTCTTTGTTCCTTAATACGATCCAGAATACTTTGATTATCTGGCTCGTTTGGATTGTTAGCAGGCGGATTAGTTGGAGGCTCGTCTATACCTGGAATGTCAATCACAGGCCCTGGTTCTGGGTTAAGATCAGTTCCTGGCAGAATAACTTCAAAGCTTAGAGTGGAGTCTTGATAGGTAGTGCTATTACTAGTAACAGTAGTCTTGCCAACATTGAAGGTTCCACTATCTATAATTACCCTTCCTGAAGGGTTTAAGGTATCAGCACCGACAACAGAGGATGGATCTAGAAAACCATTAACTGTAGTGGGAACCCCCGAAAACATCACAATTTCACCATTTGGTGTAAAGGCTGTACCGCTTAAATCAACAGTTGCACTTCCTCTTGGCGAGGCTAAGAAAGGAGCCAAAAGATTTCTTGGATTAGAGATCCGAACAGAAGGACTTGCCAATTGTCCTTTAGGAGTATTTAAAACAAAACTGTCTACTTTGGCATCAATAATTTCAGCATTTTCAATGCTAGTTTCATTAGGATCAAGTGTGTATCCGCCTCGAACCTCACCGCTAGTAATAGGAATTTCGGCAAAGCTTGGCAAAGCATTTAGGAAAACGAAGCCACTAAGAAGGCTAGATTTAAACATAAAACTGCTGGATTTAAACATACTGATAGGCTCCATACAAAATATTAAAAATCTGTTGTCAGCACACTAAAATGTGAAAGTCGTTCTCAATGCTCCAACAGTAATCATGTCATTATCAGGAGTATTTCTAGACTGGAAGATGAATATAACTCCTGGTGTAATGCTGATGTTGTCTGTTACCCGTAAGCGATAAAATAATTCAACATGAGTTGTTGTCCCAGGTTGACCACCAGATCTGCCAGACCCACCATTTAGTAAATCAGGAATATTTTGACCAATAGGTAGATTGCTACTTATAATTTTTGGAGGTTGACCAACATATAGTCCCCCTAAATTTCCTTTCCCAAAAAGATCGGGCAAGTTGAGAAAGGCCATCCAGTTGATGGTTTCTACATTGCCAGATTCCCCTGGAATATGAGAGTTAGTGTAGCCTAACCATCCACCTAAACTTGCTCTAGAGCTGACTTTCCAGTTGATCGTTGCACCTACTGCATTTGTAGACAGAGGAGATCCACCACCGCTTGAATTAAAGGGAACCAGCTGATCGTCTCCAGCACCCGTCAGTAAAGTACCGTCTGGAGAATAAGCATTGACATAGTAAAGAGTAACGTCCAATGGCTTGATGGGTGTGAGTGCAAGCTGTATCCCCGCCGTCGTATGGTTATCCGATGTACCATTTTGTTTGATTGGCGAAGTGAAATTATTCCCTGTATATACGGCTTGTAAGCTAGCATGTCGATGAAATTGCCAATCTAGGCCAACGCCTGCACGACCTGCACCAATATTCAAAATTGGGTTACGCTGCGAAAAGGCAGATATCGGACCTGATCCTGCACTTTCAACACGGTTTGGCCCACGAAAAACGCTAACCATGTTAACCCCTTCAGGTCCAACAATCATGGCTAGTCTCTTGTTCACCAAAAAACGATAGGAAAGATCACTTAAAATCAAATTATTATTCGTATTACTTTCAAAACTTAGGCGCACATTATTAGTCAATCTAGGCGAAGAGCTTCCACTGCCTGCCTGTAAGCCGACCAGCAAAATACTGCGATCACTAAATTGTGTCAGGGTTGTGAGCTGTACGCTACTAAGTACATTGACATTTCCTGCGCCAGGATCGTTTGTTTCTCGCACACCATCTCTTGGAAATAAATCAGCACGATTTTGGCCTCGGAATTGAACGCCAAAAATTGCTTGACCAAAAAGCTTCGTGGTCGTTGAGAATTGCTGGGCTTCGAGGGTAGCAGTTCTGGCTTCAAGTCCATCAACTCGACCCTTTATTGTGACAAGCTCGGTCTTAAATTCTTCTTGAAGCGCTTTAATTGTCTGTAAATCTTCCTTGGAGGCAAACTTGTCGCTGACTTGATCTAAACAAGCATTGAGTGCTGCCGCCATCTCATATCGTGTAGCTGCTTTATTCCCACGAAATAGGCCATCAGGATAACCTGCAATGCAGCCGTAGCGTTCAACTAAAGACTGTAATGCTGAGAATGCCCATTCAGTTGGCTGTACATCAGAGAGTTGTGAAACTGAAGTAACTTGCTCTATAGATTCGTCAGTAATGGCTGCTTGTGATGGAACGGAAGAATCACCTAGAAACGGTTTCTCAGAGCTTAACAAGGAAGGTTCTAATCTTCCTTGTTCTACCTGAGACGTAGCTGTAAAATTTTGGTTATTTACTGGTGCTGTTTGCGCGACAGCTACCTTTGGCGAACCAATGATCGTTAGCAGAAAAAGAGAGGCTGAAGAAAAAGCTAGATTGAGTTTAACTAGATCAGTGAAAATTTTGCTTGAAGTTTTCATTAACACCCTACACCAAAATGTCTGTATTTATTGACCAGACTGGACTTCCTCAATCTAAGAATATGAAATGCGCAGACTTTTGGCAGTCGGATAAAAGTCGGATAAAGGTCGGATTTTAATGAATGTTGTTTTTGAAAATACTCTGAACAGTTTTTGAAGCTTAATGATGACTCTTCTGTAGACCGCTGCTGGATTTTGGTAGCATAGGCACAATCCTGCACAATCAGTTCTATGACAGTTGCCATCACAGAAGCGGTTAAGACCCTTGCCGAGGCAGAACGACGGTTTAATTTGTCACGGACTGAGGATGAATCTTTGTTTTTAGAATGGCAGATGACGTTGCCAGAACTATTAGCCACAGAACAGGTTGCCCTAGACGAGTTACGTCAGCGATATCTCTATCAACGCTCTGAAGGACAGCTACTAGAGGGTACGGTCACGCTCTTAATGGCTTCACCGCTGCTGGCGATTGCCGGATTTTATGACCCACCCTTTCGGGTAAGGGCAGAAGAATCTGTGCTGTTGATTTTGGAGGATGAAGAAGAGACGCTGCAAGGGCGAATAGATGTGCTGGTGCTCTTAAATCATCTTTGGGTGGTGGTTTTAGAATCAAAGAAAACGGCATTGTCGGTTTGGGCAGCACTGCCTCAAACCCTCGCTTATCTGATGGCAAATCCTCAGCCAGCCCAGCCCAGTTTTGGCTTAGTGACAAATGGCGATGAAATTTTGGTTGTAAAGTTGGTGCAGCAAGAGAGCCGATACTACGCATTGTCGCGGGTGTTTTCACCGTTTACGTCTAAGCGAGAACTTTACAGCGTCTTGCAGATTTTGAAGCACATTGGTCAAGAGATGGTTGCTGCTGTGGGCTAGGCGGACTTTTGGGAAACAACCTACCGCTGGCTTCGACTTCGCTCAGCCAGCTAGAGGCAGAGACTAGAGATTGCGCCCTGAGCGGAGTCGAAGGGTGCAATCTCGGACGGTAAGACCTTTTCCGGAAATCACCTAAGACTCTTGGTTCATGGTGATCGCCACTTTTAGCACCCCCTTAAATAATCAGTGCCGACGTGTTTGCCCCTATGACGGATGGAAATAATCGTAAATTTGTTGGGCGAGACGTGGGCCAATAGTGGGCACTTGTGCAAGCTGCTCTGGGGTGGCCTCACGGATGTAGTCGATCGAGCGGAACACGCCCAGTAACTGCTTCTGGCGATGGTGGCCTAGCCCTGGAATTTCGTCGAGGCGCGATCGCCGCATTCTTTCTGTGCGCTGCTGACGGTGAAAGCTCACGGCAAACCGATGGGCTTCGTCTCGCAGCCGTCGCAGAAGCTGCACTCCTGGCTGTTCGGCTTCGGTTTCGAGTGGATTGGATTCTCCTGGTAGAAACACTTCTTCTCGCTGTTTGGCGAGGCTAATCACCGTCAGCTCATCCATCAGCCCCATTTCGGTTAGCACAGTCACCACGCTTGAAAGTTGGCCTTTGCCGCCGTCAATCATCACCACGTCGGGCCAGTCTTCAGCGCCTGTGCGGGGCTTGTCGGGGTGTAGGCCATAGTCTCTAAAGCGTCGCCCTATCACTTCGGCAAGGCTGGCAAAGTCATCGGAGTGGCCTGTTTTAATGTTGGGGTTGCGGATTTTGTAGCGGCGATAGTGCTGCTTGGCAGGCATTCCCTCTACAAACACCACTCTCGAAGCCACCGCATCTGAACCCTGAATGTGGGAAATATCGTAGCCCTCAATGCGACGGGGCACGTCTGGTAAATCTAGCAATGCCGATAAGTCTTCCATGGCACTGAGGTTGCGATCGCGGGTTTTCTGAGCGCGAGCCAGCTCGTACTGGGCGTTACGCTCTACCATTTCAATCAAGTCGGCCTTAGTTTGGCGCTGGGGACACGTAATGGTGACTTTGCGGCCTTTGCGATCGCTTAAATATCCGGCCAAAATATCCGCGTCGGGCAGATCTTCTTGTACCAAAATTTCAGCAGGGAACTCCACGGGTTCGGCGCTGGCGTAATGATTTTCTAAGACGCGCTGCAAGATTTGCCCCACAGACCCAGACTGGGCGTCTGCGACAAATCCTAATCGCCCCACCAATCGCCCTGCTCGAATTTGGAAAAGCTGCACACAGGCGTACTGGTCATCGCTAGAGAGGGCGATCGCATCTCTGGATACCGTATCGTCTGGCAATGAAACCTTTTGGTCAGCGCCCAGAGTCTTTAGCCCATTAATTTGATCGCGCAGACGCGCCGCCACCTCAAAGTTTAAATCTTCAGCGGCTTTTTCCATTTGGGTGGTCAGCGTCTCAACAAGTTCCCCTGCTCGCCCCTGGAACACCATTGCCACCTTGGTCATAATTTTGTGATAATCCTCGGTCGAGATTAGTTTTTGACACACCCCTGGGCAGCGACCAATATCGAAGTTGAGACAGGGACGATCTTTGAATAAGGGCTTGGGGCGCTGCCGGAGCGGAAACACGCGCTTAATAATGCCTAAAGTTTGGCGTAGCAAAAACGTATCGACATACGGGCCGTAGTAGCGATCTGCTTTTTTGCCCAACTGTCGTTTGCGGGTGATAAAAACGCGCGGGTATTCCTCTGACCACGTAATGCAGACATACGGGTACTTTTTATCGTCTTTGAGCAGCACATTAAAGTGGGGCTGGTGCTGCTTGATTAGGTTTGCTTCTAGGGCAAGGGCTTCTGCTTCGGTATCAGTGACAATGAACTCGATCTCGGCGACCTGCCGCACCATTAGCTCAATGCGGGGGCTAAGGTCTTGCAGGTTTCGGAAATAAGACCGTACCCTAGACCGCAGCTTTTTGGATTTACCGATGTACAAAATGTTGTCGCTGGCATCGCGCATGAAATAGACGCCTGGTTCCGGCGGAATCTCTTTGAGGCGATACTCGAGACGTTCTGGGTCTTTGAGCAGCGATTTAGGCGTTGATGTTTCGATCACCATGTAAATTTGTGGGCATAATAAATGCACATAATAAAAATACAGATCTCTATTACACATTGTAATGTTTGTCTGTGAAGGGTTAGAGCCTGTTTTATAGGCAAGCACAATTGCAAATATCTATGCTCCTCAGAACGTTACTTCAACTTTCATTGACGTCCTTCGACGTGACATTGCCAAATGCTTTACATGAGCAGTTAAAAGTCGCCTCTATTCAGGACTGGAAAGACGTACTGACCGACCTGGAATTACACCGCCTGATGCCATTGGTTCACTACGGCCTTAAGGTTCATGGCCTGACGGACGGCATCCCTGCGTTTGTCTTAAAAAAGCTGCTGCAAGCGTACCTGTTTTCTTTGGGGCGGAATGAGATTTTCTTTAAGACCTTGGCGACTGTTTTAGAAAAAACGAATGCAGCAGGTGTACAGCCCGTTCTATGGAAAGGGATTGTGCTTGCCGACCAGCTCTACCCCAACCGATCCATTCGCATGATGGGGGACATTGATTGGGCGATCGCATCCCATGAGCTAGAAACGGTTAGCGGCGTGTTTAACCAGCTTGGCTTTACACTCCAAGAACACATGACAACATGCGATGCCGTGTATTTTAAGGGCAAAAATCGCGTTGTTTTTGATGTACATCATCGCGTTCGTTTATTTGAAACCAAAGAGCATCTGTCGTTAACACAAACGCTAACCCCTTGTACAGCAAACCTTCCAACTATTCAGGCATTAGACCCGACTGCCATGCTGACGCATTTAACCGTCCATATGACGGGGCATATGTCAGAAACAGGGCCGCTACTGTTTTGGGTGATAGATTTTGTGTTTTTGTTGCGTAAGTGGGGACATCTCATCGACTGGAAACTCTTAAATCAGCTAATGCCAGACGTAGAGAGTTGGAATTTTCTCGGACGACTTCTACGCTTTTTAGAGGTTGAATTAAATGAAACGCTACCCCCTGAATTGGCAAGGTTTGCTCAAGACTATAAGCCTCTGACTTTAGAGTTAATTACGCGTCAGTGTCGTTTAGCAGTATGGGGATTACCATTCCCGAGAGGATGGCTAAGGCTAATTGCCTATCGGTTGGGGCTAAGGTCTTCTCGAGAACTGAAATACCCGCAAATGAGTGATTTGTTTTTGTGGCCGATGGATGCTGCTTCAATAAATTCTCATTAAAATATATTATAGATTTTTTTAAAATCTATAATATAGAAAATATTTTTGTGTGAAATTAGAAATCTATTTCAAAATTAATTTTGGTTTAATTTTTAGGCCAAATAATATATATGAAAAAACGTTTGTTATTTATACAATTTGCGGGTGATTACCGTGAAGCCGTAAAGCGTTTTTCTGAAGGTGGCGATGAAACCTATTATGCGCAAAAATATTCTGTCAATGTTGTGGCTGAGGCTGGCAAAGTTGTGGATGAAGTTGCCACACTCTGCTGCCTTACTGAAGAATATTATGATGAAGTGCTTGAGAATGGCGTTCGATCAATCGGCGCTGGCTTTAAAGATAAGATTCACACACCTCGCCTCATTCAGTTAATTGAAAGATATCAGCCGACTCATATTGTACTTCGGGCACCCCTTAGAGGCGTAATTCGTTGGTCTATTCAGCACAAGCTTAAAATATTGCTGACGTTAGCAGATTCTTTTGGCCTACCTAGCGTCAAGCTGTCTAGACTCAAGACGATGTTTCAAAATTATAAACTGAGTCAACTCTTGAATCATAAACAAGTTGACTGGGTTGGTAATCATGGCGTCACAGCATCTAAGTCTTTAAACCAGATTGGTGTTGATGCAAAAAAAATTATTCCTTGGGACTGGCCTCATCTTGTATCGCCGAGTTTATTTTCGGTCAAGAATTTATCATTTATAAAGAAAAATTGGACATTGGCTTATGTCGGAGCAATTCAATTTAACAAAGGTTTTGGAGATATATTAACGGCAATCTCTATGCTTAAGCATAGAGGATTTTTGGTTCAGCTTAAAGCAGCGGGGGGAGGGGACATAGATCGCTTTATTCAAGAAAGTCATGAGTTAGATATATCAGGATGCGTAAATTTTTTAGGCTCAGTTCCGAATAGCGAGGTGATTGCGTTGATGAGGGATGCAGATATTGTTTTGGTTCCAAGTCATCATGAATATCCTGAGGGGTTTCCGATGACGATTTATGAGGCTCTTTGCGCTCGGACGCCTCTGGTAGTTTCAGACCATCCTATGTTTTTAGATACGCTCATTCATGAAGTGAATGCATTAATCTTTCCGGCGAGAAGTGCGATCGCCCTCTCTGAAAGTATTGAAATACTGCTGTCTTCGCCTGAGCTTTACGCACGTCTGTCTGAAGCTTCTGATGAAACTTGGCAGAGACTTCAGTTAACGGCGAAGTGGGGCGATATGATTCATCATTGGCTGTGCGACACCGAGGCTGATCGGCAATGGCTGCGGTCATGTAGTCTGGCTTCTCAGCGTCAGACCCGGTAAGGTCTGTTACTGAGCGTCTACGGCTAAAGCCACGCGATCGCCCCCAATGGCTCGAATTTGACCTAGCACCTTCGCCAGCTTTTCATAGGTTAAGGTTTTGTCTGCCTGAAACACGACAACGCCCTCAGGAGACTTCTGAAAATAAGCCTGAAGCTCAGTATCTAATTGAGAAGGCTCCACAGGCTTATTTTTAATCATGATCTGCCCTTGCTTATTCATCCCCACCATTAGAGGTTCAGGCGCTTTGGCATCTTTGGCTGAGGGCTTTGCACCACTATCCGTTCTGGGCAAATTGACGCCAATCACGTTTTGCCCTGTTGAGAGAGTCATGGAGATGATGATAAAAAACGTCAAGACCACCATCAATACATCCATCATTGGAATGAGATTAACTTCTGTCATTGGCGCTTGGTGATTTTGACGGTTATAACCCACGGTAAGCCTTAGTATGAGAATGAATAATAGGGTTTCTAGTCTAATGGGTGTCTACTAAAGACGGTCGCTCTGGCCTAGGTGCGGAAGATGGGGTGAGCACAGAAGAAGATGGGCCACCACGGAACGATTTGAGTTCGCACCAAACTTGCCGATAGATGAGTTCTAACTCGTTGCCAACTTCAGTAAAGTAATCGATTTGCTGTGCCTGAAGCGAAATAAAAATTCTCAAAAACAATAGCGCAATAATTGCGACAATCATCCCCGTTGCGGTGGCAATTAGGGCTTCGCCAATTCCAGAAGCAGCTTTGGAGGCAGATTCTGACGATGCACCTCCCCCTCCCCCAATTTGGAGGCTACTAAAGGTTGTAATGAGACCTGTAACGGTTCCCAGCAAACCCAACAATGGTGCAAGTGCAACGACGGTTTCAAAGAGTTTGTCGCCCCTTCTCATTTTTACAAATTCTTTATCTGCTGAGGCTTCTAACGCCAAATGAAAAGTTTCTGGTGTGGGTTGACTCAACCGAAGCGGAGCCTGCAAAAATCGTCCAATGGGTGAAGCCTTGGCATATCCTGCAATGACTGCGGCTTCGTCTAGATCTCGGTGGGCAGCCTGCAAAACGTCATGGACAATTTGTTTTTCGTGACTCAGCAGACGGATCCAAAACCAGGTTCGCTCTAGGGCACAGGTCACAGTTGCCACCGACAAACAGAGTAGAGGAACCATGATTGGGCCTCCTTCCATGACTAAATCAAGAATTTTGGACATATACTCCGAGACGACTGCTGAAATGACTGAACGGCTAGTTTAAAAAACTTCCAGATAAAAGCGCACAGATTTTAAGCTAACGGACAGATGAGGGGTAATGGGTTAAGAAAAATTTATAAAAAGGTTAAAAATATAAATAATAATTTAGGAAATTTTGAGTGGAAATAGCCTACATTCCTTATGAAGTGACGAGACTTGAGGATTCTTGAGGCGATTTCTGTTGTTTGGCGATCGCCCAATTGCTCCTAGCTTTAAGGTTTAGGCGCGTAGAACAGACAGAGTGAGCTTTCGCGGTGTAACTGTAGGAGAAGAGATGCAGTAGAAGAGATGCACTACGGTGATACGCTCTAGTAAGAGCTGTGTTTATCATTTTAAGATCTTGTTGTTAAGACAGGGAGGGAGTTTAGGATATGAAGTCCTTTGTTCGACGTAGTGGTTTCTTAAGTGCTTTGGTTGTGGCTTGTCTGGGCATTCTGAGCTGGTTTGGCCCTGTCAATGCAGCGATTCTCAATGGCGGCGTGCCGCACTCAATGACGTTTGCTGTAGAAGCGGTTAGCAATGCGGCAGACTCTAAGCTTAAGCTGGGCAGTGAATTCGGTCAAAAAATAGACTTAAACAACGCCAATATCAACGCTTTTGCCCAGTATCAGGGGCTGTATCCGACCCTAGCGCGTCTTGTTATCAAAAACGCGCCTTACGATTCAGTAGAAGATGTTTTAGATATTGAAGGGCTGTCAGATCGTCAAAAAGCGACTCTACAGGCAAACTTTGATAAATTTACCGTCACCTCTGTTGAAACGGCGTTAGTGAGTGGCGATGATCGCTACAACAATGGCGTTTATAGATAGTGTATTGATTTAGTCTTGAGTTTTACTGAGTGGCAGCCGTGCATTGTGCGGCTGCCACTCAATTTATGTATCCTGTTTCTTAAACAGGGTTGGACTGCGCTAAGATACTCTCCAACCCATCGGAGTTTGACGGGACTTTGCAACCCTCCCTACCTGATCCTAAAGCGAGTTGTTTTGATGTATTGATTGTGGGTGGCGGTGCGGCTGGGCTGTATGCTGCACTCTCGATTCCTCAAGGGTTGAGCGTTGCCTTAATTAGTAAAGAAGCGCTGTCTTTGTCTGCGAGTGGCTGGGCGCAGGGTGGTATTGCGGCGGCGCTAGACCCTAATGATTCCCCTGATCTGCATGCTCAAGATACGCTGATGGCGGGTGCGGGGCTGTGCGAGCCTGCGGCGGTTCAGTTTTTGGTGGAGCAGGCTCCGGCTCAGGTGAAGGTTTTGTTAGAGATGGGCATTGCCTTTGACCGCAGTGCAGATGGTCTGGCGTTTACGTTAGAGGCGGCACATTCTCGACCACGGGTGCTGCACTCGGCAGATACGACGGGGAAGGCGCTGATTCAAACCCTGACCCATCAGGTTTTGCAGCGCGAGAATATCAAGATTTTTTCTGATGCGTTTACGTTGGGGTTGTGGATAAATCCGCAAACTCAAATCTGTCAGGGTATCTGTGTGATGACGGCAGGGGGCGTGACTTGGCTTATGGCTCCTCGGGTCATTTTGGCGACGGGTGGTGGCGGTCAGGTCTATGCTCAGACGACCAATCCGGAGCTGAGTACGGGAGATGGGGTGGCGATCGCCTGGCGTTCTGGTGCGGTTCTCCGTGATTTAGAGTTTTTCCAGTTTCACCCAACGGCGTTAACGGTTGAGGGCGCACCTCGGTTTCTGATTTCTGAAGCGGTGCGGGGCGAAGGTGCTCACCTGATTGATGCCGAGCAGCGCCGCTTTATGTTTGACTACCACCCCCTTGGGGAACTGGCACCTCGGGATGTGGTGAGTCGATCTATTTTTATGCATCTGCAAAAGATGGGTAAAACCTCTGATGTCGAGGTGCTAGATCATGTTTGGCTAGATCTGCGATCGATTGAACCAGAGCGGGTGCAGCGCCGCTTCCCTAAAATTATTCAGGTTTGTAAAAAGTGGGGCATTGATGTGTTCTCGCAGCCTATCCCTGTTGCGCCTGCTGCCCATTACTGGATGGGCGGCATTGTCACGGATTTGGAGGGACAAACCACGATTCCTGGACTGTACGCAGTGGGAGAAGTGACGAGTACAGGGGTGCATGGTGCCAATCGCCTTGCCAGTAATTCACTTTTAGAATGTTTAGTGTTCGGGGCGCAGTTTGCGGCGTTAGAACCGCTGCCGTTTTCTGAAGTGGAAGATGAAACCGTTGTTGTCTCTGCTCTTTTGGCTCAAACAGATTGGGGTGCAGATGCAGAAATAATTGACCAAATTCATCAAGCGATTCCGGTGTTGATGTGGAGCCACGCGGGGATTTGCCGAGAAGCCGATCGCCTAGAGGTGGCGATCGCCCAAGTCAACCACTGGCGACAGCAGCTTCATGGGCTAAAGCTCACTCAAATTCTGACCTCCTTACCCTCTGATGTTTCTTTTTTGCTACCTGACCCTGCTGCCAGAATCCGAATTCGGCGCTGGGCTGAAACCCAGAACTTGCTCGATAATGCTGATTTAATCTTAAAAAGCGCGTTGTTTCGGGCTGAAAGTAGGGGGGGGCACCATCGCATAGATTTCCCTGAAACGGATGAGGTGTGGCAAGTTCATACCCAGGTTAAGGGTGAAAACTGGACGCGATCGCAGCCCGTTGATAACGCCCCAGACTTTGGGGATGCGGCAATGCTATGAGACAATCACCACAAAGTAGATCCGTTTCTCTAGCCCAACGCAATTAACGTCATTGAGCGTGGGATTTGATCCTTTTCTTGGCTATTCATGAACATTACGCTTCAGCTTTTAATCATTGTTTTTCTGCTGCTGGTGAATGCCTTTTTTGCAGCGGCAGAAATCTCGGTGGTGACAGCAAACGAAACCCGACTGCGGACGCTGGCAGAGCAGGGCGATCGCCGCGCCCGCCTGGTTGAAAAAATTACCCGCGACAGCACTCAGTTTTTAGCCACTATTCAGGTGGGCATTACCCTCTCTAGCTTTTTTACCTCTGCTACTGCGGCTTCTCAGCTTTCAGATCCTTTAGTAGGGTTGCTGAAGCCCTTTCTGGGGCAAGCTGCCAACTCCACTAGCCTCATTTTGGTTACGATTGGCATTGCCTTTGTGAGCCTTATTTTTGGGGAGCTGGTACCCAAGCGATTGGCGCTCAAACATGCCGAGGCGATCGCCCTGCTGACGGTAGAGCCAATTTCTTGGCTTCAGCGGCTCACCTCTCCAGCGGTTCGGTTTTTGAGCTTTGTCACAACGGTCATCTTAAGATTACTGGGCAGCCCACCAGGGGAAGAAGATGCTGCCATCAATGTCGAAGAAATTAAGGCTTTGGTAAATGCGGCGCGCTTGGGCGGCACGGTTGGCATGCAGGAGCAGCGCATTATCTATGGCGCAGTGGAGCTAAGCAACCTTACGGTACGCGCCATTATGGTGCCCCGCGTTCATTTGCAGTACATCAAGACCTCCGCCACCATCGAAGAAGCCTACCGGATGACCGCAGAAACCGCCCATACGCGCCTGCCTGTGTGCGAAGAGGATTTAGACCGCATTGTAGGCGTACTCCACGCCAAAGACCTGATTCGTGCCCAATCCTCGCAAGATATAACGCCCGTTACGGTTCGAGAACTCATGCGTCCGGTTCGGTTTGTGCCGGAATCGAAGCCTGTGGCTGACCTGCTGCGAGAAATGCAGCAAAGTCGCCTACATCTGGTAATTGTGACCGATGAGTTTGGCGGGACGGCGGGGCTAGTCACATTAGAAGACGTACTCGAAGAAATTGTGGGAGAAATCCGTGATGAGTACGACGCGGAAGAGGAGCGCGAGTTTCAGCGGGTGGATGAATATAGCGGCGTTTTTAAGATCCGCGCCAGTCTTTCGGTGGTCAATAATGAGATGCATGTGCGCCTACCGCGAGAGGATGCTGCCACCATTGCAGGACTCTTTATGGAAGAACTAGAGCGGGTGCCAGAACCCGGCGATCGCCTAGAGGTGGGTGATGTGGTGCTGACGGTGCTAGAAGACGGGCAGCGGGTACAGGTGACGCTGATGCCGCCTCAGCATGAGGAAGAGGACTAGAGTTAGCATAAAGCTAGAGCAGATTAGCCCTTCAGATTCTTCGTCTCCTGGCTATGTCTGCGTAATTGAATTTGGCACTCCTCGCGCACGGATTGTTCAAAAATGAGGGAGGTAGAAACGCTTCATCAGCCCAAATCCGGCCAGCAGTGGGCTTCCCCAGGGCAGCGTAGTAAACAGTAGCCCTAAAAATAGGCGCAGCACAGCAGGATGACAATAGATTCCCTGAGCCAAAACGGTGCAAGCATTTATTCTCGTAAACAAAACGTCTCTAAAAGCCGACATCTTAATCGAACAACTTCATTCTTTAGGGTTTTGTGTCGTGGCGCGATCAATCGCTATCCTTGCTCAAACCCTGTGTTCCACCGAAAGGCAGAGTTGACTTGAGGAAAAATGAACTAGCATTACGTTGTAAACTTTTGTGTTTTTATTCCACAGTATCTCGCTCATCTAAGGGTTCTTCTTATGCAGCGGTCTTCCTTCACGCTTGATCTTGCAAAAGTAAATCTTGGAAGACTGTTGATGATATCAAGCGTATTGACCGCTTCAATGACAGCATGTAGCTCTCTTCCTAAAGAAGAAGCTGATGCTCAAGCTCGTCAAGGTCAGGGAAATCAGCAAAACCAGGGGACCGCTTCGGTAGATGTGGCGGTTGCGCGTGCTGCCTCGTCACAAAGCGGTCTTGAATATGTGGGTACTACGCAGCCCTACCGCCAAGTTTCTCTACGCACTCAGGTAGAAGGTCAGCTTTTGAGTTTGCGAGCTGATGTGGGCGATGCCGTTACCCAGGGTCAGGTGCTGGCTCAAATTGACGATAAGGTGCTAACCACAGCAGTAATTGAGGCAACGGCAGAGGTTGCGGCCTTAGAGTCTGAGGTGGCTCAGGCGCGCGCTCAGGTAAGTGATGCGCTGCGGCAGGTCGAGTCTGCGCGGCTCCAGCTTCAGCAGACGCAGGCTGATGCGGCACGGTTTGAGAAGCTGTATCGGGCAGGGGCGATCGCCCAACAGCAGGCAGAGCAGGCGCGTACCGCAGCAGGGACAGCTGTGCAGGCATTCCGCTCGGCTCAAGAAGTGGTTCGCACGCGTCAACAGGCCGTCAGTGCAGCCCAGCGACGGGTGGGCGCACAGCAGGCCGTCATTGCCCGTGAACGCGAGCGCCAATCTTATACAACCCTCACCGCCCCTGTAACGGGCGTTGTGCTAGAGCGCGTCTCGGAACCTGGAAACTTGGCACAGGCAGGCAGTGAAGTATTAAAGCTGGGCGATTTTAGCCAAGTGAAGGTATCGGTTCAGGTTTCAGAGCTGGAGTTAAGCAAAATTAGAGTCGGGCAATCTGTTGGAATTAAGCTAGATGCCTTTTCAAAGCAATCCTTTAGCGGTCAGGTCAGCCGAATTTCACCCGTGGCAGATGCGACGGCAAGGCTTGTGCCCATTGAGGTGACAATGCCCAATGTGGGCGCGCGCATTGGAAGTGGGCTACTGGCACGGGTCAGTTTTGGAGGGCAGGCCGCCAACGCAATTAGAGTACCGGAATCAGCCTTTCAGACCAATCGTAAGCGCGGTGAGCGGCAGGGTGGCGGCAGCAGCAATTCTTCTAAGGCTAATTCTTCTGACCGTGAACAGCAGCCTCCAAAGGCCGGAACGCTATACGTGGTCAACGGTTCCGGTCAGAAGGCGAAAGTTGCTACGCGCAGTGTCACCCTAGGCCAACGTCAGGATGGACTGGTTGAAGTGGTGGCGGGGTTAAGTGAGGGCGATCGCATTGTGATCCGCAGCAGTAACCCCCTCAAAGACGGCGACTCCGTTAAACTCAGCATCTTGTCAGAGCCTTCAAACACCAAACGATCCGGCAAGCAATCGTAGTTTTCTTGTGCTTGCTTTAGAACTTAGTCTTCAAAGTCCCCCACTGCATTCTGTGACTTATGACGCAAAACGCTAGACCCACAGGCTTCAGCTTCAGTTCTATAGCCATTCGTCGCCATATTGGGACGCTAATGCTCACCCTTTCGGTGATTGTGATTGGGATATTTTTTATCTCGTCGCTTCAGGTTGATTTGCTGCCATCCATTACTTATCCGCGTATTGGCGTCAGAGTAAACGCACCGGGCATTTCCCCTGATGTGGGAGTCGATGAAGTGACAAAGCCGTTAGAAGAAGCGCTTTCTGCCACAGAAGGGGTGGTGCAGGTATTTTCCCAAACGCGGGAAGGTCAGGTCAGCATTGACCTATTTTTTGAGCCAGGGGGCAACATTGACCAAGCCCTCAATGATGCGACGGCAACCTTTAACCGCGCCAGAAACCAGCTTCCAGATACCATTGAAGAACCCCGCTTATTTAAGGTAGATCCTTCCCAACTGCCTGTGTATGAGTTTGCGCTCACCTCGCCTTCGCTTCAAATTTCACAACTGCGCGTGTTTGCGGAAGAAGAGCTTGCTCGGGAACTAGGGGTTGTGTCTGGCGTTGCCGCCGTGGATGTATCGGGTGGCGTGGATGAAGAAGTACGGGTTCTGGTCGATTTGGATCGGATCCAATCCCAAGGCGTTGGACTCAATGCGGTTTTAGATGAACTAGAGGCCACCAATCAAGACGTCTCTGGCGGACGAATTCTTGGGCAAAATTCTGAGCCGCTCACGCGGGCGATTGGTCGCTTTCAAAATGCTGCTGAAATTGAGAATCTCTCGTTTCAGGTAGCGGCCAGCAGCAGCAGCAGCTCATCAACTGGTGGCAGCAGCGATACTGCCACCAGCACCAGCACTCCTATACCTGCTCGACGAGTTTACCTCAGAGACTTTGCGCGGGTGATTGATGGAACCCAGCAGCAGCGAGTATTTGTGGATCTCAACGGACAGCCTGCGGTCAAACTGAGTGTGCAGAAGCAGCAGGATGCTAATACGATCGCCGTAGTCAATGCGGTCAAAAAACGGATTGAGGAACTGCGTCAGGCTGGAACAGTGCCCAAAGATATGACGCTGATTTCCACTCTAGATGAATCGATTTTTATTCAAGAATCTCTTAATAGTGTGATTGAGGCGGCACTATCGGGCGCGGCGTTGGCGGCATTATCAGTGCTTTTATTTTTAGGGTCGATCCGTCAGACGTTAATTATTACCCTCACCATTCCACTCTGTACCTTGGCAGCGGCGATCGCCATGAAGCTATGCGGCTTCTCTCTCAACGTGTTTAGTTTGGGAGGACTGGCGATCAGCGTCGGGCAGGCCGTTGATACCTCAGTGGTGATTCTAGAAAACATCACCAAGCGGGTCACGCTCAATAAAGCCATTGCCGCTCACCCAGACTCCAGCGAGGCTGCTGTTAATGATGCAATTACCCTAGTTGAAGAAAGCAGCCGAGAAGTAGAGTCATCTCTGGTGGCGGCAACGGCAGCAAACCTTGTTTCTGTGCTGCCCTTTGTCTTAATTGGCGGATTTATCTCTCTGCTGTTTAACGAACTCATCTTGACCATTTGCTTTGCGGTCGCCGCATCCTTAGTGGTGGCGGTGACGGTTGTACCCATGCTGTCGTCACGGCTTTTAACCATACAGTGGTCGAGTCGAATTGATCAGTTTTGGCCTTTGCGAACCTTTAACGAACGGTTTGAGGCTGCAACCCAATCCTATGCCAGTACCTTAAGGCAAGTCTTACGCTTTCGAGTGCTAACCGCAGTTGTTGCCGTATTGCTCCTAGGTGGCAGCAGTTTTTTAATGGTGGGTCAGATCCCTCAAGAAATTTTGCCGCGCATTAGTACAGGTCAAGCTAACTTAAATGCACAGTTCCCCCCAGGCACCCCGCTGGCAACAAGCCGGAAGGTGATGGAGGCCACCAATAAGCTGCTCATGAAACAACCTGAAACGAAGTACGTTTTTACCACCGTCGGCGGATCGCTGTTTGGCAACAGCACCAGTGAAAACCCGCTGCGCAGCTCTAGTACCATCACGCTCAAATCGGGTACCAACGTTGAAGCCTTTGCCGAAAGGATGAAAAAAGCATTCCTGAAGCTCAATCTAGTGGATATTCGCCTGCGGATCAGCCCTGGTCAGGTACGCGGACTCATCTTAAATAACTCCCCTGTGCGCGGCGCTGAGGTGGATGTGATCCTTCAGGGTACAGACACTCGTGTTTTAGAAGAAGCAGGTCGAGAAGTGTTGCAGGCGCTAGAAGAACGGGCAACATTGACAAGTTTTAGACCCGATGCTGATGCTAGACAGCCAGAAATTCAGATCCTGCCAGATCGCGAACGCATTGCGGCACTTAACTTAAATACGCGCTCTATTGGCGAAACCTTAGAAACGGCGATTCAGGGTACGGTTGCGACCCAGCTTCAGCGCGGCAATCGCCTCGTGGATGTGCGCCTAGAACTGGATGAAGCTTCCATCTCGCGACCGTCTCAACTAGAGCGCTTGCCCCTATTTGTGCAAGGAAACCGTCAAATTCGCCTTGGAGAAGTGGCTAAAATTACCACAGGCCAAGCCCCTGGACAAATTCAGCGCATTAACCAGCGACAGGTGTTTTTAATTGCAGGCAATCTTAATGAAGGCGCAAACTTAGGCAATGCACTGACTCAAGTGAACAACATCGTCAGCAGTTTGAATCTGCCTGAAGGGGTTAGCCTGCTCCCCAGCGCCGCCGCGCAAAGCAATCGTCAGATCCAGAGTGCGCTTCCCGCCTTGGGTGGTTTGGCGGCTTTTTTGGTTTTTGTGGTGATGGCGGTGCAGTATAACTCCCTTATTGATCCGCTTGTGATTATGTTCACGGTTCCGCTGGCTTTAGCAGGTGGCCTGTTTGGGCTTTATATTACCCAAACGGCGATCGGGGCAACTGTGATTGTGGGGGCGGTACTGCTGGTAGGGATTGTGGTGAACAACGCCATTATTATGATCGAATTAGCGAACCAAATTAGAGAGGAGGAAGGCTGTAGTCGCTATCTCGCCATTCTGAAGGCCGCGCCTCAGCGTCTGCGCCCCATTTTGATGACCACGGTTACGACGGTTCTAGGGTTGTTTCCCTTAGCCCTAGGTATGGGGCAGGGCGGAGAATTTTTGCAGCCCCTGGGTGTGGTTGTGTTTTATGGACTATCGCTTGCAACGATGTTAACCCTATTCATCATTCCGTGTTTTTATGTGATCGTTCACGATTTATTCAACGGGCCGCTAGGCCGTGAAAGAGTCAAAAATGTAAACGCTAACTATAGCGCTGCTACAGTAAGTACCGAAAGCCAAAATCGCTTAAAACCTTAGCCTAAGACCTTGGTGGTGCAGAAAAGTCGTAAACCCCTTACCAGCAGGGAATATTCAAATCTGTCAAAGGTGACAGAGAGGGGCATTCAATGTGATGCTTAAGTTCCCCAACTCAAAGCAATCTCATGTCAACCCCTCAACTCTATCGTCAACTGCTCCCTCAACTGAGTCAATGGATTACACCCAAAGATAAACGCCATCTCACAGTGTTTGCTGAAAACATCGCCGCAATCCTCCAAGTTCAAAGTGGTTGATTAAGCCATTGGCTGACTGATTTGAGCCATCGGTCATGTCACGCTCGTAGTCATCTCAAACGCCTAAGGATCGTGGATTAAATAACCTCCAGAATTAAGCTTTTTGCGGTTTGGCTGTGTAATTCCATTCTGGCAGGTAAGGATCGTGGATTAAATAACCTCAACTTTTGACCCTCACCCCCAGCCCCTCTCCC
>JANNDV010000243.1:0-4066 GCA_031387975.1 Acaryochloridaceae cyanobacterium OTE_75_metabat_521
TGTCTTGAAGCCTGCGTGAACGGCTGTATTTTAGGCGATGAATGCCCCCATCGTGAACATGTGGCGGCAGCTTCAAAATTTATTCAAAATACGTCAATGGATGAAATGCTGGCGATCGCCGAAGAAAGGATCCGCAAAAAAATGACCCAACCCTCAGAGCCACCCGTCTGGGTTGATCCTTAAAAGACGCTAAACCGAAGCTCGACTGAGCCACCATAGCCCCAACAAAATCACGCCGCTCAGTCCCAGGGCAATCCCCAGAAACCCGCGACTCTCTTTTGGATCAATGGGTTCAAAGGGTTCTGCCATGATAGATTTTGGCTCTTTGGGCTTGGATGCTGCCGACGATCCAGGCTGCCCCACGGCACTATAGCGACGAGTTGCGGCAGCGGGTGGATCCAAGTCAGGAATTTGTGTAAGCCATTCCGGTCGAGTCTGAAGTTTGGGCGCTTCTAAAATGTAAAGCAGGCGCTTACTTTGCTGACGGGTTTCAAGATTACTGTGGGTGGAAAGTTTGCGACAGAGGGCTACTGCCGCTTCCTTCTGCCCCGCTGCATCATAGGCCGTCACCTGCCAAATTTGAATTTCGCCACCCAACGCAGACTGCCCAGAGGTGAGCGATAGCGCCTTTTCAAACCAGTCCATAGAATCTCGATAAAGACCCCGCTCAAAGGCAGTTTGTCCGGTCGTATAGGCCGCCATTGCCTCCGCCTCTGTATTCTCGTTTGAGGATGAGCCAGAATTAGGATTCATTAGAGTCGTCCTCGTGCCTTCACACGCAGGTATTGATTCACCAACTGCTCACTTACCTGAGGCGCAGGCGCATCTAAAACCAGCGTGCCCTGTTGTCGAAGCTTGGCAAAAGCAACCTTGCGCTGATGCAGCAAGTCAAGCGCCACGGCTTGAGTGTAGAGTGGCTGAACTATTTTAGGCTCGGACGAAGGGTGTAGATCTACAGGGGGCTTTGCCTGAGCATCTACCTTTGGATCTCTAAGGGCGACACAGAGGGGTAAAAACCGAGGGCTAAGCCGTCCCATGGCGACCAGCAGATCTTGAGAGGCAATCTCATCCACAATATCGGTGAGTAGTACCACCAGCGCCCGTCGGTGATACTGATTCAGGACTTGAGCTGTAATCCCCGCGTAATCCGATTCGGTACGGGCTGGCTCGATGGTATTGAGCCGCTCCAAAATTTGGGGTAAATGCCCTAGTCCTGGTAATGGCGCAATCCAGGTATGAATGGTTTTGTCAAAGACAACCACCCCCACGCGATCGCCCCGTCGTAACCCTGCCATTGCCAAAGACAGCGCCGCATTCAGCGCCCAATCAAACCGACTCAGCCCTGCCACCTGCGCCGTCATCAGTCGCCCTCGATCTAGCAAAATCAGCAGTGGCTGCTCCCGCTCTGGCTCTAATAAGCGCACGATGGGTCGCTGGCGACGGGCGGTAGCCTTCCAGTCGATAAAGCGAATGTCGTCCCCGACGGCGTACTCGCGCAGCTCTGCAAATTCTGTGCCGCCTACTTTATGACGCCGCTGAAGGTTGCCGCTGTTTTCTAAGCTCAGCCGAATCGACAGCATCTTTAACCCAATCAGGTCAGGGTAAACGTCCACAATGGTTTCGACGGGCACTTGCCACGTTCGCCAGCTTAGCCCCAAAGGGCTGCGAAGCTTTAGGCTAGTCGCATTCCAGCGGAAAGCGCCCCGTCGCGGCGGAAAGACGTGATAGGTCAGCTCGGTTTCAATCTGTGACGTTAGTGCCACTGAAAGCGGGTCTAGATCAATCTTAAAAGCAGAAGGCGTCCCGTCCCGAAGCTGAAGGACTGTCGAGGCGGTGGCGGAGGGCGCACCTGTTACTGTCAACGCCAAACGAATAAGGTTGTCTCGCCCAATCGAGAGTTTTTCATCGCAGGTTCGGGCTAGGGTGATTTGCCACTGGGTGGCCTGACGGTAATCTAAAAGGGCGATCGCCAACACCACCGCATCATAAATGCCCAGCATGCCCCACAGCCATCCCACCGTAAGGGTTGGGATTTGGCCTAACCCCATCGGAATCAAAAATCCTAGACCCAAAATTAAGTAAAGCCGCTGACTCGGGATAAAGCGCGCTCCACGGAGCCGCTCAGGCGCTGGTTTCGATCCACTCACTGCGTCGTCACTCATCGCGGTACCGCAACGCGATTCAGTAAATTGCGAATTACCTGATCGACAGAAATACCGTCGAGCTGTGCTTCTGGCTTCAAAATAAAGCGGTGTCGCAGGAGCGGCAGGGCAATGCCCTTTACATCATCGGGGGTCACAAAGTCTCGGTCATCCAGCCACGCCTGGGCTTGCGCGGCTCGTAGCCAGCCCACCGCCGCTCTGGGCGAAGCGCCGAGGAGCAATTCTGGCTGATTCCGGCTACTGGTCACAAGATTGAGTAAATAATCCAGAATAGATTCCTCTACCCGAATGTTCCGCACCGCTTTGCGCGCCTCTAAAATCTGATCGCCATTCAAAATAGGCTGATGCGCCCACTGCGCCAGGTTGTGAGGCTCAAAGCCGCCCAAGATATTGTTGAGCATCTGCTTTTCTGCTGCGGCATTGGGGTAGTCCACCACCATCTTGAACAAAAACCGATCCAGTTGGGCTTCTGGGAGGGGGTAGGTGCCTTCAAACTCTAGGGGATTTTGGGTGGCAATGGTCCAAAACAAAGGCGACAGCGGAATGGTTTCGCCATCCAGCGTCACCTGCCGTTCTTCCATGGCCTCTAAGAGCGCGGCTTGAGTTTTAGGAGGCGTTCGGTTAATTTCGTCCGCCAGCAAAATCTGGGTAAAGATAGGGCCTTTGCGGAGGGTAAATTGCTGACTGCCCAGATCAAAAATGCTGGTGCCCAACACATCCGCTGGCAGCACGTCGGGCGTTAGCTGCACCCGCTTAAAGTCTGCCTGAATTAGGGTCGCAAAAAGCTTAACTAGCAGCGTTTTAGCGGTACCTGGAACCCCTTCTAAAATAACGTGCCCTTCGGCGAGGAGCGCCACAAGTAAGGCATCCACAACGGCGCTTTGGCCTAAAATAACGGTGCTAATTTCGGTGCGGAGCTGTTGAAAGGCGTTCTTCAAGATAGTCCTCGCAGAATCGTATCGGCTTGCTGCACCCAGGCCAAAAGTTCACTGTCTCTCAGTCGCTTTTGCGCCCTAGATTGCTTTAATAACTCTAGTAGCTCTGAGGAAGGTCGTCCAGTCACCACCGCCCATTCTGTGGCGATCGCCCAATCTTCTTCTCCTGACCCATCCGCGCCCACAATGCCCAAGCGCGATCTCAGGCGATCGCGCAAAGATTGACCCAGCAGCGCCAATACATACTCAGTATGCCCATGGGTATTGAGGGTATCTGCCAACGCCTGAATGTACTGCTCACTGCTGTTTCGCGGTGGCGGCGCAATCCGCAGCAGCGCCCCAAACCGCTGATTTTGCCCCCATAGCAGCAGTGCCAATAACAGCACCCCTTGACCTGCCATCACTGCAATGGGGCGACGGGCAAAATAGCTCCATAAGTTTTGAGGGTTGGCCTTGGCAAGGGCTGTTTTTGGCTCTAAGTCACGATATCCGTGCAGCCACTCGTCTACCCAGATGCTGCCCTGCTGCCCTGTCGCTAAATCCGCCAGTACCTGAAAATTTGCGCCCTTTTGGGCATAGATGCCTGAGCCAATCCACGGGTACACACTCTTAATCACCGTCCCCTTTTCAAGGGTTTGCGATCCAATCGCCGTCCCAAAGCTATCGTTGAGAAGCCCATTATCAAAATTTTCTGACCGATTTTGATAGCGCCGCGTCGTTTCAATTTGCACAGCCCCCATTGGCGTGGTCAGGTCAGACCGAAACGGTGCGCCCGAGACTTCGCCCCCCCATCTCAGCACAATCAGGGTATTGCCCTGTTTAACCCAATCTAAAATTTCAGCAGACTCAAGATTGGGATCCTGAAACCGCTCTACATCCGCCACCTGAATCAGCGTCTGTTTTTGTCCCTTGAGCTGACTGTAGTCACGTCGCCACCGCTTGATGGGGTGGTTTTGAGTTTTCATAAAC
>JANNDV010000018.1:0-4084 GCA_031387975.1 Acaryochloridaceae cyanobacterium OTE_75_metabat_521
GGGATGGTTCTCAACGAGGCGATCGCGGGCACTCTGAATCTCTTCAAAGGAAGCATCTTCTGGCACTTCCAGCTTTGAGTAGGGATTTTGTTCGCTCATGCGCTTGTCTTCCATGGCCCTTCCAGATGATTGAGATCGTAAACTCTTCTGCGTAAACTTTCTGGCAGCCGCCGCTGTGATCGGCTTTCTTTTCTTAGTCTAGCGGTTGTCGAACGAACCTCGTCTTAAATCTAGTGCATCTAAACTCCCAAAATTCTGCGCTAGCGCATAGATTTTGCGATCGCAGGTTGACTTTGAAGATAGCTTAAAAATTCCGTAAGTTCTGCATCGCTGAGGTGCTGTCGCGATCGCTTACCGTAGGTTTGCTCTAAGTAACGGCGACCTTGAACATTACTCCAGCCGAGGCGCTTTAGCTCAACATCCGTATGGGCAATGATGTCTGACAAATCGACAGGAGCCGCAAGGGCAACCGTTGAGTTACGACCTTCATTCCCAGAATGCCTGCTGCCATTGCCCTCTACTCGAGGAGGCTGATAGGAAGGTCGTGTGGGCGCAGCAGTTTGCGGAAATAACAGTTCTTGCCCCAACGCCCGACCCGATAGTTGTGGCTGAGATAGTTGTGGTTGGGACAGGTGCGGTTGAGCAGGTGCAGCATCAGCAGCACTGCGATCAAACCATGACAACTGCTGCTGTGGATCTTGGAAGGCGCGTGCGGCCTGATCTGCCATCCCCCAATCTACTTCTACCGACGGCTGAAACGCAGCTTCTGCAAGGGGTAAAAACTCACCCGAGTAGGCAGGCGCAGAGAGCATTGTCCGATTTTGGACGGCAGATCTTTCCGGCTCTGCATTGACAATTTGAGCTTGGGTCGAATAGGGACGATCCTCAATCCCCAGCACCACAAGGGCGCGAACCCGAGCCTGATCTTCGGCTTGCTCAATGCTGGTGGCTGCCGATAGACCTGTCGCCAAGGTAGATCCCCCCACTTGAATACTGGCTCGAACAATATATTTGCCTTCATGGATATTGAGCAGTTCTGAAATCAGGCTACCCATGGGATATTGGCTTCTGAACTGAGCGTACATAGCGGAAAACCTTAAGGCATTGAGCGGTCAAAGAGGGCGTTAGAGGTGCGGGCGTAGAGGGCACTGAAACAGATCTAGGAACATAGTTTTATCACGCCCAGCTAGTGGGGTCAACTGCGATGTGAGGGGCGGTCTGTTTAGAAAAAAAGGGTCGATATGTCTTTATGCCTTAGCGTCGCAGAAGATTGCGGTAGGCGCTGCTGTTGGCCCACTGGTCGATGGCGCTGGCGCGTAAAACAGGGAGCGGGTGGGTTAATTGCGCCGTTTGCATTGTCTTCCAGAGGGTGCTGATGTCATCTCCGGCCTGGGTGTAGGCGCGCGCCTGAGCCAGAAATGCATCTACGTTAAGCTGAGGCGCAAGGGTGGCAGAACCGCCCGTAAGCTTCATCAGCACCGAGATCATTACGGTTGGGTCTTGGCTGACGAGGAGTCCCGCGCGATCGCAGGTAAATTCAGCGCACCGAACCCAATTCAGAAGCTGCTGCTGAAGATTTTGGGCAATGAGCGTGCCCCAGTAGGGCAGTTGACCCGCTGCCAACACCGTGATGTTTGCGAGGGTCAGATAAACGCCATGATCACACTTAAGGTGCCCCAATTCATGGGCAATCACCGCCTGAATTTCGGCAGGGTTCAGCAGATCAATCAGGGAGGTGTGCAGCACAATAAAGGGCTGCTTGCCGCGAATTGCCAGAGTATAGGCATTGGGCGCAGGATTTTGGCGAATGTAGAGCTGTGGCGGCACCATATCCAAAATTTGACAGGCTTCTAGCAATAATTGATGCAGATCGGGTAGCTGTCGCTCGCTCACGAGTAGTGAAGAAGCAATATTGTCTAGGTACATGGCCTGTTCTGCCACAGAGCCAAGAATGCTGCGCACAACCCAGTCCCAGCCTGGCAGTTGCTTAAACGCCAGGGTTGCCTCTCGGTCCAGCGGGTGCCGAAACTGATCGGCCTTTAACCCGAGTAACGAAACTTTCTCAGAATGATCTAAATGCACCGTGCTGCCGCCGTCAAAGGTCAAAATTTAGCCCAGCTATTCAAAAAGGCTGACGCAATCTCTAAATTCTAGACAAAAAATATGGTCTCTGAGGCTGATTCAGATTGTTCCCCAGTAGCAGTGGCTGAGATGACAAGCAAACCATGCAGGCAAACTAGTGGCACAATAGGCAACAGAATACGTTCAATCCCTCAGCACGATACATCAGCAGCACTGTGGCTCAAGTTGTTTTAGAAAATCTTTGTAAAAGCTTTCCCGCACGTCCAGGCCAAAAATCTGCGACCCCTGCACAGCCAATGCTGACGGCATCTGGCACCATTCCCCCTCCTGTTACTCCCTCTGTCGCCAGTCCTCAATCTGGCTCCGGTGCGGCGCAGAGCATTTTAAAGCATGTCAACTTAACCATTGCCGATGGCGAATTTATGGTGCTGGTGGGGCCGTCTGGATGTGGCAAAAGTACCCTCCTACGTCTGATTGCTGGCCTTGAAACACCGACCTTGGGCAGCATTTGGGTGGGCGATCGCCACGTCAACGATCTGCCCCCCAAGGCGCGTGATATTGCCATGGTGTTTCAGAGCTATGCGCTCTACCCTCACATGACGGTTTACAACAACCTCGCCTTTGGGCTACGGCGAACAGGCTCACAGACCAAAGGCAGTAGTTCTAGCTTCGCGGCGCAAATTTCTAATGCAATCACTCGAATGTTGCCCAAAGCACTGAGTGCCCAATCAAAACAAGAGCAGGCCGTCAACCAAACTGTACGGCGGGTTGCCCAGATGCTAGAGCTAGAGGTATTACTTGATCGCTATCCGAAGCAATTATCTGGCGGACAAAAGCAGCGGGTTGCCCTCGGACGAGCCATGGCGCGCAATCCCCAGGTCTTTTTGATGGATGAGCCGCTCTCTAACCTAGATGCAAAACTTAGGGCACAAACCCGCGCCCAAATTGTGCAGCTTCAGCGCCAACTGGGTACCACTACCATCTATGTCACCCACGACCAAACCGAAGCCATGACCATGGGCGATCGCATCGCCGTCCTCAATGCTGGCGAAATTCAGCAGATTGCTGCCCCCCTAGAGCTATACCAACGCCCAGCGAATCGCTTCGTCGCAGAGTTTATCGGTTCACCCCCCATGAACTTCATAGACGTAGTGCTTAAAGAAGGAACGCATTTGGTTCACCCGCACTTTAATCTGACCCTTCCTCAAGCCTGGGCTTCAGTGCTTCAGCCCTACGTGGGCAAAGCCATCACCCTAGGGGTACGACCAGAACACTTCAGCGTGACCGCCCGTAGCGAACAAACGCTCCCCGTGGAGGTCGCCCTCGTCGAAGCTCTGGGGCACGAAACCTACCTGTCCTGTGTTTTGGAGCATCAGGGCATAGAGACGCCGTATCTTCAGGCGCGCACCTCCCCACAGCAGGCGGTTCAACGTGGCGATCAAATTGGGTTAGCCATTAATCCTGAGCAGGTGCATATTTTTGAAGCCCAGAGTGGTATCGCGCTATTTCCAAGCTAATCGTTAGAAAAATTCCGTGGGCATTTCCCCCCCTACGCGTTAGGCTAGACGTAGGTAATAATTAATATTTGGTATATTTTAGTGCCCTTAACATTTCAAGCTTTGCAGTGCCCTCCCAAACAATGCTTTGTAGGCAAAGATTCTAAGACCCATTTGGATCAAAGCGCTACATAGTTGATACACTTTTGTAAACCTAGTGTCTTTTGAACGTTGGAAGCCGTTGCATCTTTAGTGTTTCAGCTAAAATGCAAGGCCACAAAATGCTCCTGCTGGCGTAACTCAGCGAGGATGAGACAAACAAAAGATCAAGGTTTAAAAACCGTTACGCGAGAACATCCACCTTGGGGTGGTGAAGAGACTTTGTTGTGGAGAGGGAATCTATGCTACACCGCAAGATTTATCAGCTTTATAGTGAAGGGCACGAAGTATGGGTGTTCTTACGCGACCAGCAGCGCTGGCTAGAGCGCGCCCGCATTATTGATATG